>JACPAS010000094.1 GCA_016180665.1 Microcaldota archaeon | reverse complement strand
CAGCTGATTGTCCTTATGACTACTTTACTCCACAAATTAATGCTGAATACAGATCAAAGTTCTACCTTACAAAAGCAGAGGGTATGATTGCTGATGGACCGTCATTTTGTAAATAAAAATGCTCCCGCCGGGAAATCCAGTCTCCTGTTTCCAGTCTAGAGTCTTGAATCCATAATTAGAAACAAGACCCAAAATACTGGACTCAGAACACATTTGAACCCGGGTCATCAGAGTGAGAGTCTGGCATCCTTGACCGGTATATCTGGCAAAGATCTAAGAAAGACCTCGTGCTTTTTTCCAAGGTTTTGGCGCAAGTATACAAACTGCAAAAGCAAGGCAAAGACACAAGAAAGACCTCATGCCTTTTCCAAGGTTTTGGCGCAAGTATACAAATGCCAAAAGCTTCTAGACTACGGGAGCAATTAAATTCCAAAAAAATAGTCCGGTTAATTCTATTTGATTAAAAACATTTTAATAGTTAAACTCTCTAGCTTATTCATGCGATTATATAGTATCCACCTGTTTCTTTTCATAGTCTTTCTATTTTTTGGTTGCACTCTTAGTTCCTATGAGAAAAAATACGAAGTTATCCCTCCAACTGATAAATCAATAGAAAAAAAGGAAGCAGTTAATCAAATAAAAAACCATGAGTACAAACCGCAAAACGCATCCTCAGAATCCACTTATCAAGAGTCGTCTCAGAAATCTTCGGATAACCTAAATATGCAGTGGAGCATGGGTAAATGCGAAGATAAAGGCTTAATCAAATTAACAGCATCTCCAATGGATATTGACAAACTAGGTTACATCGAACCAATGGGAAAGCTGGTTGATGCGCATGTTACTCCATCTGATCATCAGTACTGGCATCCAAAAAATATAAATCCAGATTACACTGTAGATGAGCATTACGCCATTTATTCTCCAGCTGAAGGTCACATAGTAAGAATAGAGCACATGACTAATTTTATAGGAGATAAAAATTACAATAAAAAAGTAGATGATTATCGATTAGACATAGAGCATTCCTGCCAAATCTATAGCTATTACATCCACATAGACGAACTCTCAGACAGAATTCTCAAAGAATCAATTATCGGAGATAAACCCTATGTTCAAACCAGAATTAAGGTAAACTCAGGAGAAAAACTAGGAGTAAAAAATACCCCTTCATTTGATTTTGCGGTAATTGATACGGCAACTACCCTAAAAGGATTTGTTAAACCTGAGCATTATGAACGTGAGGCCTGGAAAATTTACACTGTTGATCCTTTTGATTATTTTGAGGAGCCTTTAAGTTCACAATTAATTTCAAAAAGCATTAGATCGGCAGATCCAAAAGGCGGTAAAATAGCTTATGATATTGATGGAAAATTGGTTGGAAACTGGTTTAAAGAAGGAACAAATGGCTATGCTGGTGCAGATGAACAACGTTATTGGTCAGGCCACCTCTCAATTGTTTATGATTATATTGATCCAAGCCAGATTCGGGTTTCGCTAGGTACATTTAAGGATAAAGCAGCCCAGTTCGGAGTAAAAGGGAATTCTCCAGATCCATCTTCTATTTCAAAATCCAGCGGGTTAGTTAAATATGAACTAGTTTCTTACGATTATTATGTTAACGGAAAAAGGTGGGATCGTCTTACTTTTGCTAATAATATAAAATCCTCTAACTCAGAATCAGAAATTCGCGGTGTAATTCTTCTCCAACTAATAGAAGATGGAAAATTAAAAGTTGAAATATTCCCAGATAGGTCCGCTTCAGAAGTTTCAGGGTTCACGGGCAATGTTCAAATTTATGAGAGGTAATATGTTTATGTTTAAGCTTTTGATTTTATTCTTTATTTTATTTTTTGCAGGCTGCATTTCTGAAAAACAAGATGCCCCCATAACCGAACCTTCAGATTTTAAGGAGAAAAAAGAGCCAGCTTCACCAAAGTCAAAATCAGAAAAAAATTCTGAACTAAAACCTGAAACAAATTCAGAACAAAAGTTCAATTCCGAACCCTTATTTAAAATTTATCCAGAAGTGTGGTCTCAGCATTCTCCAACAGGTGAGGGCTGGGAATTCAAGGTTAACTGCTTTGGCAATTACTCCAAACTTGAAGAGTGTTTCCTTTGGGACATAGACTCAGTTCTGGTAAAGACTCCAAATGGTTCAGTTTATTCACTGGGTAAAGATTTCAACATAAACAATTATTCAGGAGAGGTTACACGTAGATGGGTTTTATACGGTCCTGCTAATTCTTCTCTGCCAGAATCCGGGGGTTATATTTTCGAGTACATTGAAAACAACACGGGTGTCTACAATCAAACAGTAAATTATGTTAGAAGCAAAATCTCCTATCCAACCAATGTTAAATGGTTTCGCAATGCAAGTGACATTCATGTTTCATGGCTACCTCCAGGAGAGGTAGATCCAACGATGAACTACAAAATAATAATATGGAATGAGGCTGGAACTCCTACTGCTCTTATCTCCAAGTCTTTTCCCTGGAATGCAACTAATGGTGTTATGAAGTCAGTAATATTCGTGTGCTATTACGTTTCTATATTTTACCAGATTCTTCATCTTCTCTGCTGTTTTTTCAGATATTATTTTAGCTTTACCAAGCAAATAGAACGAGTCCCAATAACTTCCTGGTATTTGGATTTTTGAACCAGCAATTACCTCATTTGCAATATCTATAGAGCGATTCAAAATAGCAAATATTACCATTGAAGAGGCGTAGTATTTCTTCTTTTCCAACAGGTCACTATGTTTTGATACTTCTAATTCTTCCAAATCAGATAAATATCTTTCAGTATCCCTAATCATCACTGCTATCTGTTCCTTATCAATCAAGATAACACCCTAGCAACTAATCTATCTCTCCAATATTTTCCATCCAAATAATTTGTTATTGTCCAGAATCTTAATTTTGTTAGAAGTCTTTCATCTTTGTTGAAAAGTATTTTCCCATCTTTAAAAACCCTATATCTGAAGGTTAGAGGAAGTTTATCGAAAATAGAAATATCAATTTTTTCTCCAGACAACTCTAAAGGTTTGTCGGTTTCTGAATCAGTAATTACACATAAATCTAAGTCTGAGTCTTTTCTTTGTCTGCCTTTTACATAAGAACCAAAAAGAATAACTGCCTTTACATCTTTCATTCCTTTTAGCCTGTCAGTAATTTCTTTTATTTGTTTCATGTTAGATTATTACAAATTGGCTTTTATTAAGCTTTTTGTTAAATATTCTTCAAGTTTCATGAGCCTGATCCCACAATAATTCAAAATACTGCTTATAACTTTCCGCAACCTCCTTATTTTTAATCGCAATGCAGGTCTTCTGATCCTGCGTTATAACCATTATCCCAACATAATCTCTAAAAATATGAATAAAGGCAGGAGTATGAATTCCTTTTGGTAAATACTTCTGAAGTGCATATTTGCGCTTTTCACGTTCCTTACCAAACCAAGTATTATAATCAAACAAAACTTTTGACCAGATTCCTTTCTTATCCTTTCTTTTATGAAAATCCACAAAATAAGCATTCAATAATTCACTAGCTAAGGGGGGATAGCCTAAAGTGTACATCCACTCTCCTTTCTCCAGTAAATTCAGTGAATACTCATAAAACTCTTTAATCCCTCGCAACCCCTCGAAAATCTCAGCATTATATTTGGGTTTGTCCTCCTCAAATTTTTTTGTTAACTTTGGCAACTCAGCCTCTAGACTATTTTTCAATTGTTTAACTTCTTTTTCTTTAGTTTCTATTAAATTAAGAAGGATAGAAGGGTTACTAGGTCGAAAAAGCTTAATCTTACCTTTGATTATATAACTAACCAACCCCTTCTTGATGAGGCCATCTAATGCAGAATAGATTTTAGAAGATGGAACTAGTGATTCCTTTATAATCTCTCCGCTTGAAGATTGGTTTAACGAGAGCAATGCTAAATAAACGCGAATTTCATTCGAATTTAACCCAAGCCTTTTGAGGAGTCTTACATCCATAGTCTAATTAAAAACAAAAAGCCTTTTAACTACTACCATATAGGAGTAGTAAATTAATATATAACTGTTTGATTATAATTAATCAGAGGCGAAAGAATGGGATTTCATCATTTTATAGAAGAAGGTCTGAATAGAAGTGAAAAGGTCCAGCAATGGATAGTCCGTGCCCTAATAAAGTCAAAAATTCCAAATGAAAAAAGGGAAAGCTCAGTTGAATGGGAATTAAAACACAGTTCCGGAGTAATTCAAATTGCAAGACTTCTGGCTGAAAAAAGAAATTTGGATTCTGAAATTGCTGAGTTAGCTGCAGGTTTGCACGATGTTTATGTAATCGTTGAAGGAAAATACAAAGACCATGCTA
>JACPAS010000085.1 GCA_016180665.1 Microcaldota archaeon | reverse complement strand
GATCCATCGCAAGCAGCATAAAATCATTTCTATGATGCAGTAAGACAGGCCTCATGCCATCAAGAGCGGCGCCGATGGCAAACCCGGTAATACCATTTTCCGAGATCGGCGCATCAATTATTCTAGATCGGAGGGTTTTGCCTAATGAAAGAATAGTAGTTGAAGACCTTGAAGAAGTCGTTTATCCATTTAAATTAAAATTAGTTAACAATATTCCTCCTGCTGAAACCCCAAAAGATTCTAAAGTTATAAAATTCATGCAGAAAATTGTGAAAATGAATGAACTTGATCCAAAATTAAAAGGATTAGTCGCAACTTCTGAATTAAGCGCTTACAGACAGTACGGGGTAGAGGGAGTTATTTTTGGAACCTTGCCTTTAGAGCAGGCACATGTGGCTGATGAGCATGTTTTAATAAAGGATTTAATCAAAGGAGAAAAAGTATTTTTAGATTTAATAAAAAACGTGGGCGGACTAGATGGATATTGAAAGCATAATAAGAAAATTTTCACTTAAAAATGCATTTGACTATGGAAAAGCAAATCCAGGTGCAGTAGTTGGGAAGGTAATTGCAGAATTCCCAGATGCAAAAAAAGACATGAAGGCTACGATGCAGAAAATTAATCAAATAATAAATGAGGTAAATGCACTTAAAAAAACAGAAATAGAAAATCAACTGAGAGAATACACCTTTGAGGAGAAGAAAGTTGAGGAGAAAAAGCTAATTGTTCCAAATGCAAAAGAAGGAGAAGTAATTACCAGGTTTCCACCTGAGCCCTCTGGTTATCCCCATATAGGACATGCAAAGGCTGCATTTTTGGATTACGAATTGGCCAAAACCTACAATGGAAAAATGTTTCTTAGATTTGATGATACTAATCCAGAGAAAGAATCTAAGGAATATGTAGATGCGATAAAAGAGGGATTAATTTGGTTAGGAATAAAGTGGGATAAAGAAACTTACAGCTCAGACAATATCGAACACGTTTATGCGGCTGCTTTTAACTTAATTGATAAAGGATTTGCTTATGTTTGTACATGCGATCAGGAAACAATAAGCAAAGGAAGAAGCGAGATGAAATCATGTCAGTGTAGGGCATTCAACCAGAATACGATCCTGGAACTTTGGGATAATATGCTTTCTGGAAAATTCAAGGAAGGTGAAGCAGTTCTTAGATTTAAAGGGGATTTGACCTCACAAAATACAGTTATGCGCGATCCAACATTAGCAAGAATAATAAAAAAAGCGCACTATAAGCAGAAAAATCGGTTTAAGGTCTGGCCTTCCTATGATTTGGCAGTAGTAGTGATGGATGCAACCGAAGGCATAACCCATCCTATGAGAACTAAAGAATATGAACTTAGAAATGAGCTATACTATAAACTATTTGAAATTTTGGGTTATAATAAACCTGCATTAATTGAATTCTCAAGATTAGAAATAAAAAATGCTCCAATAAGTAAACGGTTGCTCCTACCATTGATAAAGGAGAAAAAAGTTAAAGGGTGGAATGACCCTCGGCTCCCTACGTTAAGTGGTTTGAAGAGAAGGGGCATTTTACCTGAAGCAATAAAGAATTTCGTATTGTCCTTTGGTTTATCAAAGGTTGAAAGTGAGCCCAACTGGGAAATGCTCCTTTCTGAAAACAGAAAATTACTGGATCCAGTTTCTAAACATTATTTTTTTGTACCGGAACCCGTACTTATTGAACTGATAAATGCAAAAAAGCAAACTATAAGGATAAAAAAACATCCGCGAACTGAGATGGGCGAAAGAGAAATTAAAGTTGAGAATAAGATTTATATCCAAAAGGCGGATTTTGACGCCGCAACCGACGGCGAGGTTATTCGTTTGAAGGATTTTTGCAATGTTAAACTGGATAAGAAAAATAAGAAAGCTGAAGTGGTAGCTGAATCAATGGTCCCTAAGAAAATCCAGTGGGTAAGTGCTTCAAAGGGCGAAGCAGTTAAAACGGATATATTAGTTCCTAAGGATTTACTTAAAGAAGAGGGTAATTTTAATGAACAGAGTTTGGAGAGGATAAGCGGATACGCTGAGAATGAATGCAAAAACTTAGAAGAAGAGGAGGTCGTCCAGTTTGAACGATTTGGTTTTTGCAGCATGGATAAAAAAGGAAGGGATAAGTTAATTTTTATTTTTAGTTGCTGATATATAATCATGCTCGAAACTTTTTCTCCAAAAATTCTGATTGAACCGGCAAAAGCAGCAGTATATTCTGATTACGAATTAAACGATATAGTAAAAGGAATATTCGAATCAATAGGGGTTAATAAGTTATATAAGCATCAGGCAGAGGGTATTAGAGCAGTTAAGGATGGAAAAAATATTGTTGTTGCAGCTCCAACTGCAAGTGGGAAGAGTGAAATTTATATTGCCGCAATAGTTGAAGCTGCACTAAATGGACAGAATTCATTGGTTATTTATCCGACCAAGGCCCTTGCAAGAGACCAGTTAAAGAGGTTTGCAAATTTTAATTTATTTGGTTTAAGAGCTGAGATTTATGATGGTGACGTGCCGCAACATAAAAGAAAGAAGATTAAGGAAAATCCACCTAATGTTCTGATTACGAATGTGGATATGCTGCACTTTATTCTGCTGAATAACAGGTCATTTTCAAGCTTTTTTAGTAAATTAAAGTTCGTGGTTGTTGATGAATTACACGTTTACAGTGGTGTTTTCGGTTCACATGCAGCAAATATTATTGAGAGGCTAAAGCGAGTGGTGAAAAAACACCAAACTGCTCATGCAAGCTTTGCTCGGACATGGCAACTCCAATTTATTGCTACTTCTGCTACGATTGGAAATCCGAAGGAATTCTTTGAAGGGTTGATTGGAGAGAATGGAGAGTTCATTAGCGGTGATGGGGCTCCAAAAGCAGAAGTTACACATTACATCATAAACCCGGAAGAAGAAAGTTATACGACCACATGCATCAAAATACTGGAAAAATTAGGTCCGACTAAAAAAACCTTGATTTTTGGAAATTCCCATTCAGTTGTGGAAAGACTAGGTATTATGGCTAGAAATGCGGATGTTCCTTTGTTAATTTACAGAGGTGGACTGGCTAAAGAAAGCAGAATTGAGATTGAAGAATCATTCAAATCTGGAAAAGTTAATTTTATTGCATCTACTTCTGCTTTGGAGTTAGGGATAGATATAGGAAATATTGACAATGTAATTTTAGCTGGGTTCCCGGGAACAGTTAATTCTGTGAAACAAAGAATTGGAAGATCGGGCAGAAGAAGTGGTTCATCAATCGGAGTGTACATTGCAAGAGACAGTCCATTAGATCAGTATTATGCTGAGAATAGTGATGAATATTTGAATGGTGAACCGGAAAGTTGCTATTTAAACAAAACTAATGAAAACGTGCTTAAGATGCATACTTTGGCTATGGCAAAGGATTCCATGCTTAATAGGGAAGAATTTGAAACAAGAAGAATAATCTGTGAACAGTTGATCAATGAGGAATTGCTTAAGCAGTGGGGGAACTATTACTCAGTTACTTTAGAAGGTGCGAAAAGGGTAAGAACAATGGGAATTAGATCAATAGGAAATACTGTAAGAATTTTTGATGTTGAGAAGGAAAAGCAGATTGGTGATCGCGAGCAGCACATGGCAATTAATGAATTGTTTGAAGGTGCAATCTATTTACACGGAGGTCGAACCTATTTTTCGGAAAAGTTGGATTTAGATAAAGGAATCGCCTCTGTGAGACCACATTATGGACAGCTTGAAGAATACTCGTCATCATTACATGAGAAACAAATAGAAGTGATTGAAGAACTTAAGACTAGAGACACTTATGGGCATAATCTTTATTTCGGAAAAGTCCATGTAATAGATACAACTTATGGATTTAGGTACAAAGACGTTTACACTGGCCGAGTTTTGAGCGAGAGAACTTTTGAAGAGCCATATATTCATGAGTTTAACACTTATGCAATTTGGCTGGATGTTGAGGATTTTGCAATGGACATTGAGAATTTTGGGGATGGTTTGCATGCATTTGAACATGTATCAATCTCAATGATGCCTTCTTTTACTGGAGCGGATTCTAAAGAACTGGGGGGATTAAGTTATCCTTATGGAAGGATGTTTGTTTATGATGGAGTCCCTAACGGAAATGGGGTTACGCAGGTTGTATTTGATAAATTTGAAAAAGCAGTTGAGATGGCTTTTGATCGTTTTACAAATTGCAAGTGTGAAAAGGGTTGCCCTAAATGTATCCTAGACGCACAGTGCGGAAATGATAATAACTATTTAAATAAGAGAAGTGGATTGGAGATTGCGAAAAAAATTATGGGTGTTTAAAGTGGTGCGAAAAGAACTTTATAAAGAAAAGGATATTTTTGTTTGTGAATCGTGTGGATTTGGCTATGCCGAAAGTAAAATTGCCAGTGACTGTGAGGACTTTTGCAATAAAAATCATTCTTGTTCGATTGAGATAACAAGAAAGGCAAT
>JACPAS010000084.1 GCA_016180665.1 Microcaldota archaeon | reverse complement strand
CCCCTTCTTTTTTGCTATTTTGTCCCACACTTCATCCTCTTCTCCCCACGCATTTTGAAGCGATCTAATCAAGATTCTTTTCCATGCTTCATCTTCGTTAGGTCGTAGGATATTTATAGCATCTTCTTCTTTCTTTAGAATAATTTCATTATTGCTTTCTATAAGTACTAAGGTTGCCCTTTCCTCTAAACCTAAATCTTTTCTTATATCCTCAGGGATCACTATGACGCCTCTTTCATTCATTGTTACAGTTTTTATTTTCGGTTTAATCATACTAATCACATTAATATGATTAGCAGGATTATATTTATAAAGCTAATTAGCAGGTATTCTCCGCCATCTCAAGCACATACTCCTCAGGAATCCCGCTTCTTCCAGCAACATATCCTGCATGAACCAATTTTTTCAATATTTCCTTCCCTATCATTCCAATCACCTCTTCTGTTCTACTCCAGTATTTAATTCCATATTACTGCATTTACAATATATGCATGCCGTCATCGATTCATGTTGGCTTTGCCAACATGGGTAGTCCGTTGCATGCAAGAGCATTCAGAGGTTAGACTAAACCTTCTTTATAAACAAAATGGGGGGTCTTTGCCAAGCTGATTCCACACAATAGGGAGATCAGAAAAATAGAATGATCTTCAACTACGAAGTTGTCGAAGAGACAACAAAAAAAGTTTGTTGGAAACGAGGGGGACGCATCCCCTTTTTAATTTGAGAGAAAACAGGAAAAACCAAAATCTCTTTATTAAAGCACATCTCTATACTCTTCCAACAAAGTAATCTGGATTTATGCAATTACAATACATGCATACTCCTTTGTCGTATGCAAGAGCAGTTCGCTGTCTTTACACGATCCGAATTATTTAGTTGGTTGAGTATACATCTATGGAATTTACCAATATGAATCGTCAACTTCAAGAATTGTCCACTGCCTCTACAATACCATCAAATAAACAACTGCCATGCCTCCTGCAATTCCCCAAATAATAAACAGTCCAATATCCAAATTATCATGACTAGAATCAACAGGTTCATCCCAGTGTTCTTCAACAAGCATGATACTTAATCCTCCAAGAACAACCGAGGCAATTCCACTCAAAACCGGCATAAAAACAATTGCATCTTTTAAAAGCATTACCGACAGCATTGGCCCCATGGTCCCAGCCATCAGTCCACCCATAAATCCCTCAAGAATACCCATTGTTCCGCAGACCCTTCCGCACCAATAACCAAGTCCGATTCCAACTGCAGTTCCAGCTATTGACCCTATAAGCATTCCGTTTGTAGCTCCAACAAAATAGCCAATCCAGAAACCACTCATCATCCCAACTGTCATTCCTACCATCATACCTGGCATACACGCCATCTTAAGCCCAAATTTTCTTATATGCCAGAGTGATGAGCCAATTACACTTATTGATAATGAGATATGCAGAAGATAAGGCTCAACCAGTTTGAAAACCTCATAATTAAGCATTGGAAGTATCCAGTTTGCGAGCAAAAGATAGTTGATTATAAATCCAACAACAAAAAGTTTGATTGCATTTCTCTCTCTTCTGAAACGCTCGTCCTTTCCAAATAGTATATGTTTGATTAAATCTTTATGAGAAGGGCATGTTTGTAGATCGCTCAACTAATCACCTTATACTTGTTTTCAACTATTTTTTGTTTTATTGCTTCTGACATGTCTGAGTCCATTGATATCTTGACTTGATTTGTTTTTGAGCTCGCTTCCAAAACTTTAACTCCATTTATTTCTTCTAATTCCATCTTAAGCAGCTGTTCGCAGCTTTTGCAATGCATTCCTTTTAATTGAAATATTTTCTCCATCAAATCACCCAGACCTAAACTACAAGCAGTTTTCCCGCAAACATATACATCGAGCAGTGGTATATATATTCTCCAGCTTGAGTAGGGGTAAACGTGGCTTTTTCGCCATTCTTCAGCCTCACGTTAAATTCGTTAATGAACATCACTGATCCGCAACCAGATCCTTTATCAGCAAAAAACGCAAGCTCTACTGGTTGCCCTTTTTTCACCGTAATTGTTTGCGGATCGTAATAACCGGTATTCAGAGCCTTAATGGTTATTTTTTGGGCTTCTCCCCCTACAATCACATTACCACTGGCAGTGCCAGTTGTGTTGCTAGATGCATTAACTGACTGGAGTAAAAAGTATACTCCAAATATCAGAATCAATCCAACAACCAGCATAAGTTTTCTTTTTGATATTGTTATTTCATTCATTTATGTCTCATCTCCTATTTCATCATTCCGCCCATCATGGTCTTTGAGCCAGTACTTTTCTGCATCATCTCCTGGACTTCAGTCTCGTCTACCTGCTCATCACCCATCATTTTTCGCATAAACTCATTCGTATCTGTTTCAGTAGAGTACACCTTACTCATCTTCTCAAATTCGTCGCTATCCATAAGTTTATTACTCATCATTGCCTTTCCCATCATTTTCATCATTCCACTGTTCATCATATTCATATCTGCATTCCCCTGCATCATTGCGTAGTTCATTCTTGTTAAATTATTCATTGATGTATAATTAGCCCAAAGCAAAAGTACCACAAATACCAATCCAATCGTAGTTGTCCATATAAACCATTCCGGAATATCCTTTCCCATAAATTTCACCTCAATATTTTTTACATTCGTTGTCACAAATTTTTGTGAATATGAATCCAATTATTGTACCAATTAAACCCCATAAAACCAATCCAATAATAAATTCAACAAGATCAAAAGGTTTTATTTTGAATTCTATAGTACTATGTACTAAGTAACCTGCAATTTTAAGTGTCAGATCAGGCGCCAGATAAATCAAAACTCCGCATGCAGCTGATAGCCCTGCAAGCAATACTCCTAATTTAAACCACAAGTCCGTTATACAACACATAAATTCACCCTAACTGATTAATTTATATTTCATTATTATGAAACAATATATAATGATTGATGAAACAATCAAAAAGTTACTTAAAATAAGGTTTCAGAAATATGAAACATCACGTGATAGAATCCTGAGAAAAGATTTTTTCTCAATATATCAACAACCACCAGAAAATTCTAGGTGGTTGAATAAAAATTAGTTGGTTGTGTATATGGACATAAGAAAGAAAATGCTAATCGGAATAGTGATTATCTCATTTTTCATATTACTGGTAGCTATTCTTGTATTCGTATATGCTCTTTCTTCTGAAGGCCAGTCTATTCCCTCTATATTTGAGCCTTTCCTGGATTATCATATTCATTTTATGGTTCTAATGGGTTTCTTTGGTGTTTTTTCGGGAGTTATAGCTTACAGTATACTTAACGCAACAATAGAAAAAAAAAAAAAATTAGTTAATACAAACATAAATATAGTGATGAAATTTCTAAATAAAGAAGACCAGGAGATTCTCCATTTGCTTCTTCAAAAAGATGGTATGACCACTCAATCTGAGATATCCAGACTTCCTGGAATGACAAGATTAAAAGCACATAGAGTAGTAAAGAAATTAGAGGATCATAAAATAATCCATATTGAAAAACATGGAAAAATCAATCTGATTCGACTGGTAGATGAGCTTAAGAATTTAGAGTAGTTTTCCTTTTCCTATTTTTATAACTAACCGTTTTCTCGTTTAAGACATTTTGTGTAGGCTTAAGCGGATCTTCTGGTTTATGGGTTGGTATAAACAGAATAGCTGCCCTAATTAATAATGCGAATATAGCCAAATAAAAGAAAATTAATCCGTAAGGTCTTACATCCAGGCCAATATCAGGTTTTGTTTCCAGAATATAGAAATGAGCTATTGTAAAGAATAAAGCAATGTAACCTGTTCTCTGAAGGGTTTTCCATCTCTCATAGCCCATTGATTTTATGGCTTCGTTGGTTGAAGTCAAAGTCATTAAAAGAAAAATAAACAGGGCAACAACCCCAGCAACAAATCCGCCCCACTTTGGACTGGCCATCGCTACATTAATGTCTAATTTATAATACTGATAGAAAGAATATACGGAATGTACCATACCAAATGCAAATCCAGCAATTCCCAATGGTTTTCTTAAATATAAGTATTTGGCAAAAACCTGCGGCCAAATTTTTGATAATGGACCCAACAGAAAAGTAATCGTAATTAATGCAATTGATTCTAATGCAATTACCTTGTTTATTTCCCTTAATGACTTGTTAAAATCGCTGAATAAGATTATCTTCGCTAGGTTATCAAAATTCAGCGCTTTTGTAGCTTTATCATATGCAGTATAAAAAAGCAAAAAAGCTACAAACGTAATAAGAATAATCATCCAAGTCTTTCTGTCAGCCATAAATTCATTAAACAGAATTTCTTTTTAAATCCAGTGAATTCCACCAGTCTATCTGACTGGTGGTCCCTAAGGGGTACATAGAGTGGAATTCATTGTCTGTCAAAAACAAGTGCATGCCACTGGTCTCTGCAGTACATTCGCATAAGTTCTGCGTTTTGAGTCTTCAGTCCTGAGGTTTTTGACATCTAATGTGAATCATT
>JACPAS010000083.1 GCA_016180665.1 Microcaldota archaeon | reverse complement strand
TGGCCATAAAAAGTTCTTAGTTGCTCTTTAACATCCTGCTTTTTTTTGTATGCTTCCATTATTGTCCAAAATAGGTCTCTAATGTTTAAATCTGGCTTATTGATGTATTTCCTTAGGTCTAGTTTTTTGTTTTGCTCTAATGGTGGCGCTTTACCAGAATCGTCATCTCCTCCAAAAGCTTGTTGTGGTGTAGTCGGCATTTCCTCCATCCCTAGGGCTAGCCCCAATTCTTCTACATAATATTATAATTCTAAATCTTTTAATTGGTATTTATGAGTGACGAAGGCCTGTTAAAAATGGTCAATTCCCTAAAACAGATTGGTTACCTTAGATCGAAACAGGTCGAAAAAGCTTTTTTAGCTGTTGACCGTAGTTTTTTCATCCCAAAAGACGCAGAAATGTTTGCCTATTATGACCAGCCCATTCCAATAGGCCAGAATCAAACAATATCTGCACCCACGGTAGTTGCATTCATGCTTGAATCCTTAGAATTGAAAAAAGGATTCAGAATTTTGGAAATTGGAACTGGCAGCGGCTACAATTCAGCCTTAATTTCTTATCTAATTGGTAAAAAAGGAAAATTAATAACAATTGAATTCTATGAAGAACTCACCAACCTAGCCAAATTAAATATTGAGAATTTGAAAAAATCAAATTCAAAACTTAATTTTGACAATATTACTTTTATTACAGGTGACGGAAGCTTAGGCTACGAAAAAGAAGCACCTTACGATAGAATAATAGTAACTGCTGCTATGCCACAATTGACAGAGGTCCACCCACTAATCCAGCAATTAAAAGAGGATGGAAAATTAATAGCTCCGGTTGGTAATTCCTATTTTCAGGATTTAATCCTCTATGATAAGAAAACAAACTTATTCAAAAAACTCTTGCCAGTTATGTTCGTACCGCTACAGGGGAAGTACGGGTTTAAGTAAAAACCTTTTAAATACAATTATTTAAAGTAGATTAAATTATTTTTGCCCCGGTGGCTCAGTGAGCCCTTTGTTCTTGTTTCAGTCCTATGCCAAAGGGCTTCAGCCCAAAAGCATGAGGGAAAATTTGGACGACGGGTTTGAGTAATGGTAGAGTGTTCCCTTGGTAAAGGCTTTTGGCCTAAGCATCTCTTATGCCAAAACCCTGGAAAAGGCATGAGAACATCCTCGTGTCTTTACAAAAAGGCGGAGGAAAAACTCCGTCTTTACGAAAAGGGAAAGGTCACGAGTTCAATTCTCGTTCGGGGCTCTATTTTTTCTAAAAAATAAAAAAAGTTATTCAACTGGAAGCGCTGGGGGTACTTCATCAGTTGAACCAAGTGTACAGTCACCAGCGACCTTTACTATATAGCCTCTGCTTGATTCCAGTAACTGGGATTTTGCCCATTTCTTATCTCCGGTATTATAGTACCATGGACCGCTCTTAAATTCGCAATTACCTGCAATATCTTCTAATGATACTCTGTCGTATGGTGCATTTATTATATTCCAGCCTTTTTTGAGATTCTTATTTATCTGGTTGCTGTAAAGCCATCCATAACCTGGTTCTAATTTGAAGTCAATTGTACAGCTTTCTTTTGCTTTCATCCAGTATGCAGATTTAAACAGGTCTAATCCAGCCAGTGACAGTTTATAATATTTTTTAGATTCGTCATTGTACCCAAACATCACATCATTTCCGCAGGTTGAACTTACCATTCTTCCATAAGTGAATGGAACTGAGAATAGGTTCCAGCCTTTATTCAGGGTTAAACTGTAACCAATCTCAGTATCTGGAGTTATTTTTGGTTCTGGTTTATTTGGCGACTCGTTTTTTTCTGATTTAGTTTGGCTTGTCTGTGGATAAAGTCCGACAACTCCACCATTACAGTTCTCATAACTTCCGTCTATTTTACATAATACGTTCTTATCTGATCTGTATGTCCATTTGATTTCAGCTACATTCTTTCTTGCATCTTCAGTATACAAGACTGAGTTATCTTTCCCTGCAACAAAATAATCGCTTGCTGCGAAGTAAACCGAAACATCATTTGGTAAAGTGAATATTACTTTTCCTTTCGAATCAGTTGATTTGCTCTCTAAAAACTCGCTGTTTCCATCTGCATTGTATTTGTGCATGTAAACCACTACGTTTGCACCTACTGGTTCACCTTTTGATTTGTAAACATATACTGCGAGCTGATTAGTTTTCAATGCCAATGCTGGTTCTTCACCTAAGCCTGTATCATTTGTTTTAACAGGTCCACTCACCTTTGCCGGGAATAATTCTGGATAGATTATGGTAGTTAATCCACTGCAGGTTGCTGGGCCAATAGTTGAATAACATACCTGAGATGTTTCAGTATTGTATAAATATCCCATGTTCCAGCTTTGAGATGGAGCTGATTTGTATTTATCCCCATTTTTGTACGCAAGGAAGTATACCCAGGTTCCCTCAGGCAAATCAAACTTTGCATGGCCTGTCCCATCAGTTACCTTAGTATCAATAAGACTATTTCCTTCAAAATTGTACATGTAAACAGTTAAGCCTGGAATTCTTTCTCCTTTCTCTTTTGTCCAAACACTTACAACTACGTAAGGTGCTTCTGAAACTGTTGGTTGTACAACTTTCTCAGCTGGAACCTCTACTTTATTCGGCCATAATGTATGTACTTTAATTGTACACTCCTTATTCCCATTCTTAGAAACACATTTTATATTATTTGCAATATCGTAATAGAGCATGAATTCTGATGGTTTTTCTGAATAGGAGTCAAATGTTTTTCCACTCTTACTTGCTCCGAAATAAACTAGACTTCCCTCGGTTGGCAGAGTAAAGAATGCTATTCCGGTACTATCAGAAGTTTTTGCATCCAGAACAGCGCCATTAGAACTGTACATTGTTATTGTTGCACCAGGTACTTTTACACTGTTTGAATCTGCATCTATGTCATAAACGTAAACGGAAATTTTATTCTCCAGAACTTTAGTTGGCTCTTTTACAGGCTCTGTTTTTGGCACTACTGGGGTAGTATCTTTAGCCAAAGCATATCCAGTAACTTTACACTGAGTTTTAACTCCATTTTTATATTGACAATACCCATCAACATTATTCCCACTGTCAGCAAACGTTAGAGTTTTCCCGTCAATACTTTCATAAGTTTTACCCTCTTTTGAAGCTACAAAATAGAATTGAACTCCGTCCGGTAGATTATCTTCATTAAAAGTAACCTCTCCATTAGAATTTGCATAAGTAGATGCATAAGGAGTTCCATCTGCTTTAAACATCTCAACTTTTGCATTTCCAACTTTATTCATATTTGAATCATAAACATAAATTGTAAATTTACCAGTATTCTTTTCCTGTACTGTCTGAACTACTGGCCAAAGTGTTGTAGTTTCTAAATCACAGTCTGTCTCCCCATTCAAAATTCTACAGTTTTTATTTTGTGAAGAATCATAGTAAATTTGGAATTTAGCCTCTTCAGTTCCATAAATTGGTGATAAATATTTAGTATTTCCATAAGTCGCTACAAAATAAACGACCATTCCATTCTCTGGAAGAGTAAATTGGGCAATTCCAGTAGAGTCTGTAGTTTTCTTATCAAGAACTGATTTACCAATAGAATACATTGTTATTGTTGCGCCCACTTGTCGGGCTTCCGCTCCTCCGCCATTTAAATCCTTATAAACATAAACATCAAGTTTGTTATTCTTTACTACATCCTCAGCGAACATAAGTCCACTGATCAACATCAACAAAACAAACCAATTCATAATCTTCATCATCATCACCAAAAATGTTTAGAATTGCCCTATTTAAATAAACACTTTCTCTAAAGCTTTAGTTCGACGAAGAATTAGCTTAATTAGTTTGCCCAAAAAAATCAGAAATAAGGCTTAAAATGCTTTTAACTTTATTCTTTGACCTGGAATTAAACCATTCTACTTTACCAGAAAGTGAGTGAACTCCTAGAAGATCCCATGCAGATTTACCGAAGAATCTATAACTGGCCTCTTTTAATGTATGACTGGTTATTTGGCACTTATACCTAAGCCCATCAACATACTTACAAAAACCATCCTTTTTATTTCCCGTATCGACAAAGGCAAATTGTTTATTCATAGTTATTCTTTGACCACTCTCATCAGAGTAATCAAAATAAGTTTTATCTCCTTTGGTAGCTGAGAAATAAAATTGCTTATTATCTGGTACTTCCTTATCCTGGAAGAAAACCACCCCAGTAGAAGTTGTTTCTTTTTTAATTATGGTCGAATCATCAGAATAGTCATATACAGTTACAGCAGCACTATCTACCCTCTTACCATCCGAATCAAGCACAGTAACTGAAAAAGTAATCTTATTATCTGCTGCAAAAATAAAACCGGCTAGTAATACTAAAACAACTAATAGGGGAGTTACTCTCATTGTTTCACCAAATTTTTTATACGTTTAATGTTTATAAATATACGGTTATGAATAATTACTAATGAGATTATTATTTCTATTGGCAATTGTTTGCTCCCTTTCTTTCTCTTCTATAACAACTAATAGGGGAGTTACTCTCATT
>JACPAS010000082.1 GCA_016180665.1 Microcaldota archaeon | reverse complement strand
CAATATAAAATCATGGAAGGCGATGATGAAATTTTATTCTCAGGAGAATTTAAGGACTTTAGTTTAAATGTACGTTATTCTTTGAAAAGTGCATCTGAACTAGAAGTATCAGGAATTTTGGCTTCAACGAGCGAACTAATTGATGAAGCAGCATTCAAATTCTCAGAAATTAAAACAAAACAAATAGAAGATCTAATTAAACTGAATGGTTCAGGTCTAAATTCAGTAATTTCATTTCTTTCTTCAATTAAACCAAATGATTTAAGACAAAAATTAATCGAAGCCTCAAGTAAGGAACTCCTTCCAGCAACAGAATCTTACTTTTTCCAAAAACTCTTTCAAAAAGCCAACCTTCCAACCAAATTAATTCCAAAAATGTTCGCACCTTCAATTAAACCAGAAAAAGAAGAAGCCGGTCAAGTAATGGTATTTGTTGGAAAATACAAAAACTGGATAGCAATAAAGAAACTCAGTATTGACAAAACAACAAAAGACTGGGAAGTCTCAGGGTTGCTCTCAGGAATCAACAACACAATAATCAACAAAGCTTTTGATTTTGCGGGAGTAGACAGAACAAAACTTGATTCGATCATAGCAAAAATATGCACAGGAAAAAGAAAATCCTACAACAATGCGGCAGATGCCCTTAAATCTCTTCAACTTACCAGCAATCAAAAAGATGATGCTTACCTAATCTGTAAAACTTTAGAAACTTTAGGTTACAAGCCTTACTCCAGCCCGGAAATGCTAACCGGAGCTCATCCAGAAATAAAACCTCCAAAAGTAAAGGGGAGAAAACCAAAAGGATAGATATTAATGAAAATAGCAACTGGAACTGCAGGAGGGAAAATAATTCTTCTCGGGGAACACTTTGCAGTAAACGGTTGTCATGCAATTGCCTTGGCAATCTCAAATAAATCTGTTGTTGAAATTACTCCTTTAGATAAAATAAGTTTTCACACAAAAGTAGGGGGCACAATACCAAAACTAACTAACAAAGCTATTTCTAATATCTTAGAAGCAATGAACATTAAAGATAAATTTAACGTAGAGTTAAAAGGAGATTTACCAACTGTCGGTGGTTTGGGCTCATCTGCTGCTTTTTGCGTAAGTTTAACCAGAGCATTGGCAAATTACTATGGATTAAAACTAACAAATGAAAAAATAAACGAAATTGCATATAAGGGTGAATTGGCGTTTCATGGGAACCCATCTGGCTTGGATAATACGATAGCAACCTATGGTGGTGCAATAAAATTCAGAAGAAATCCTGCTGGAAATAAGTTTGAGCAGCTTAAATTAAATATGCCCCTTCACTTTGTTCTTGGATTAACCGGAATTTCAAGTCCAACCTCAAAAATGGTTGCAAAAGTTCAGGAGTTCAAAGCTAAAAATGAACAGTTATTCCAGAAATTATTTGATCAGGCACAAGAATTAGTTAGTGATGGTTCTACAATATTAGAATCAGAAAATCCAGATTTAGAACTAATCGGAAAATTAATGAATAAAAATCAGGAACTTCTAAGAGCAATAGGTGTTTCAACCAAAGAAAATGAAGAAGTTATCAAGATTATGCTTGAAGAAAGCGCTCTAGGTGCAAAAATAACTGGTGGAGGCGGAGGAGGAACTTGCTTGGCATTAGTTAAAGATAAATCTCATGCTGATAAAATAATCCTCAAATTGAAAAAATCAGGTTTTAAAGCTCTTTATTCGGTATTTTCTCCTTCCAGAAAAGTATAATCATTCCACTTCAAAATTAAATTGCCTTGCTGTTTGACCATTTATTTTTAGTTCTACTCTTCCAAGATACTTCTTTATAACTATTTTACCTAAACCTGTTTTTTTCGCTATTCTCCTAATAGTTACATTAATTTTCTCGTCTTTCTGCATTTCATCTAGGTACATTCCCAAATGTTGGTCTACTACCCCTATAAAGACTCTGTTTATTCCATCTCTCCTGTTAGTAGTTAAAAGAAATCGATACGTTTTCTCCTTAACCTTATCCATTTTATCCATACTTATACCAATATGGTAACAAACATTTTATAAAATACCTTATCTTGATTTTTTAACTCCAATTTTTGGGCAAATTTTATTTAGTTTACAAAAACTGCAAAAAGGACTAACTGGCGTACATACAGTTTGTCCATACGCAACAAAAACTCGGTTTAAATCACGTATGTATTTTTTATCAATTTTTTTCATTAATCTTTTCTCAGTCTGCTCAGGCTTTTTAGTTTTTGTAAGACCTAGCCTATTACTGATCCTATGCACATGAGTATCAACTCCTAATGAACAATGACCATGAACTCTTGCTAAAACTATGTTAGCTGTTTTTCTTCCCACTCCAGGTAGTTTGAGCATTTTTTCCAGTGAATCTGGGATTTCTGAATGAAATTCTTCAATAAGCATTTTACATGTCTTCTTTAGATTTTTTGTCTTAGTTCTATAAAATCCAACCCCATAAAGTAGCTTCTCAAGTTTGGCATCTTTTAATCCCAATATTTTTTCCGGAGAATCTGCAGTTTCAAACAGTCTTTCAACTACCTTCATTGTCCTTTCATCTTTCGTTCTTGCAGAAAGCATTGTAAAAACTAATATCTGAAATGGTGTTGCCTTCGCACCTTCAACTCTAAAAACAGGTGCACCCCTTAGCTTTGCTTCCTGCTCCATTATTTTTAAAATGTATTCTATCTTATCTTCATTCACAAGAGAAACGCGAGGGTGAGCGCCCCCTCTCATATCCAGCAAACTTCGTTTGCTGCCTCTCCAACTTCTTAGAAGTTGAAGATCTTCTATCTCCTGATCTCCCCCCATATCCTCACATCATGAACATATCTAAATTTATAAAAATATCCAGTTTGATATTATAAAAGGTATTCTTATGGAAAGAAAAGTTAAAGTTGCCATAATTCAAATGGGCATGTCTGATTCAATAGAAACTAATTTAGAAAAAGCAACCCGCAAAATAGATGAGGCGGCAAAAATAGGTGCAAAAATAATAGCGCTTCCAGAATTATTTACAACTCCATATTTTCCACAAGATGAAAAAACTGAAAAAGACTTTCCAGAAGAAATACCAGGAAAAACTACAGAGCTTTTGTCAAAGTCGGCGAAAGAGAACCAAATTATCTTAGTTGCAGGTTCAATTTACGAAAAAGCCGGGAATAAGCAATACAATACATCCGTGGTCGTTGATGAGAGTGGAAAAATTTTAGGAAAATACCGTAAAATGCACATTCCACATGATCCAAATTTCTATGAGCAATGTTATTTTGAGAAAGGTGACCTGGGCTATCAGATTTTCAAAACAAAATACGGAAATATAGGGGTTTTAATCTGCTATGATCAATGGTTCCCTGAAGCAGCAAGAGCATTAGCATTAATGGGTGCTGATATAATCTTCTATCCAACTGCAATAGGAACTGTAAAAGGCGTAGAACAGAAAGAAGGAGATTGGCAACATGCTTGGGAAACTGTTCAAATAGGTCACGGAATTGCAAACTGTATTCACATCGCTCCAATAAACAGAGTAGGAACAGAAAAAGAAATGGACTTTTTTGGAGGATCATTTATTTCAGGCCCTTTTGGAAAAATTCTAGCACACGCAGGCAATAAAGAAGAAGTTCTAATTGGAGAATGTGATTTCTCAGAAAATCAATTTGTTAGGGACGGCTGGAGATTTTTCAAGGAAAGAAGACCGGAAACCTATAAAAAATTATTAGAAAAGTGAAATAATGACAGACTTTCTCATTCCGAAACACCAAGGATTTAGAATGCCCGCAGAATGGGAACAGCATAAAGCAACCTGGATCTCATGGCCAAAAGACCCAGATACATTCCCTCCAGACATTATAGAGTCAGTTGAAAACATTTACTGCCAAATGATTAAAGCACTTCAAGAAGGAGAAGAAGTTGAAATCCTAGTTAACAACCAGGAGCTTGCAGCAGAGATTAAGCAGCTTCTTTTAAGCTTTGGAGCAGGTACAAAAAACATTTCTTTTCTTAGCATAAAATCCGTAGATGTGTGGACCAGGGATTATGGCCCAATTTTTGTAAAAAATAATGAGGGGCGGGTAGCAGCAACTAAGTGGGTATTCAATGCATGGGGCAATAAATATAACGAACTAAAATCAGACAATGAAGCTGGAATGGCTATTATAAAAACTTCTAAACTCCCTTATTTTGAAACTAACACTGTTTTAGAAGGCGGTTCAATTGACACAAATGGTAAAGGAGTTTTTTTGACCACAGAGCAGTGTCTCTTAAATAAGAACCGCAATCCAAATCTAAGCAAAGAACAAATTGAAGGTTATTTGAGAGACTATTTAGGAGCTGAAAAAATAGTTTGGCTAAAAGAAGGAATTGCAGGGGATGACACTGATGGTCATGTTGATGATTTTGCGAGATGAAAATTATAAACCTTTGAAAGAAGCATTCGAGACTTTGGAGAAAGAAGGCTTTAAAGTAATCCCATTACCAATGCCTTCTAAATTAGAAATACCTGAAAGAAGACTTCCAGCAAGCTATGCCAATTTTTATATTGGAAATTCCTGTGTACTTTTGCCAGTGTTCAATGATTCTAAAGATAAACTAGCTATTGAAATTCTGCAAAAATGTTTTTCAACTAGAAAGATTATTCCTATTTATGCGAGAGATTTAGTTTATGGGTTTGGTGGCATTCATTGTGTTATGCAACAACAGCCAAAATAGATCATCTTTTCGGTTCATTTGCCAACATGTTTTTTAATTGCTCCCCTACCAACAGTCTTTCATTTTCCGAAAATTCAACCTTACTAATTACTTTATCTATAAGAGGATCTTTTACATCTTCTGGGGTTGCACTAAAAATGAAAATTATAATATCCTTTCCAGTTGCCGTTCTAGTTAGATTGTCTAATGTTGAATGGGGGAAATGGCCAGAATTTCCTTCACAATCAAATTCAGTTACTTCCTTAATTTTACCACTTAGTCTATCTTTAATGTGTCCGGCCCAAAGATCCGTGCTCGGATTCCCTTGATAAACACTCAGGACATTGCAGTCAGATAAATGTCTAGTTTTTTCACTGCCCTGTGCACCAGGCACTCTTCCTTTTTTTGAAATTCTGGTTTCATCTGTTCCTAAACGTTTTTGTCTTGTCATACTATTACCTCAAGGTCAAATTTATGCCAAATAGTTTATATAATTATGTTAATTTATGGTAAATGCGCCTTAAAATAATCTACGACCATTTCCTGCATTTCTCTGTTATTTTTAAATCCTAATTCTTCTTTAACTAAAAACAAATAAGGGTGGGGGGAAAAATGAGGACTGTTACACCAT
>JACPAS010000081.1 GCA_016180665.1 Microcaldota archaeon | reverse complement strand
ACATGACGGTCTAAAGAAACATCAACTATCAAAAAAGCCGAGAATCGGTTTGATTAAGGAAATATTTGATGTGTGTAGCCCGGAAGTATCAAGAGTATTATGGTCCTCAATAAAAAAATTAGAAGCCAAAGGAATTAATTATGAAGAGATTTCCCTTGTATCATCCCCGCATGCATTATATGCTTATTATATTATTGCAACAGCAGAAGCCTCTACAAACCTGGCCAAATATACTGGCTTGAGATATGGGGAAACTGAACAGCTTGAAGGTAATTTTTCCGAATACTTCTCTACGGTTAGAGCCAAGTATCTCTCGGAAGAGGAGAAAAGGCGAATAATAATAGGCACGTTTGTAAGAAGCGCAGGTTACCGTGGCAAATATTACCTTAAAGCAAAGAGGGTAAGAGAAAAATTACGCCTGGACTTTAGCTCCATGTTCAAAAAATTCGATGCACTTATCATTCCTTCAATGCCGATTATCGCACCTAAGTTTGATGAAATTTCAAAACTCAGGCCACATGAAATTTATGCTTTAGATATTTGCACAGCACCTCCGGACCTAATTGGTATTCCACATATATCAATTCCTGCTGGAAAGTTGAATTCAATGCCAGTAGGTATGCAAGTAATGTGTGATACTCTTGACGATTCAAAATTATTTGCAATTTCAAAAGTTTTAGAGGAGTATATATGAAAGTTAAAATCGGACTAGAAACCCACATTGAACTAAAGACAGAGTCAAAACTATTCTGTTCATGTAACGCCAGTAGTGAGAAACCAAACGAGAGAACTTGCTATGTATGCTTGGGTTTCCCTGGTTCCAAACCACAATTAAACGAAAAAGTAGTGGAGCTTGCAGTCCAAACTGCGCTACTTGTAAATTGCAAAATAAATGAATGCTCAGAATTTGCGCGAAAGACCTACTTTTATCCAGATCTTGCAAAAAGCTTTCAGATAACTCAATATGAGAAACCAATAGCACAAGAAGGGTTCTTTGAAGTCTTGTCAAAAAGCGGGAAAAAGAGAATACGTATTAGAAGAATTCAGATAGAAGAAGATCCTGCAAAAACAATTTACCCACAAGGAAATATATCGACCTCCTCATACGTTTATCTGGATTATAACCGCTCAGGTATTCCACTCTGTGAAATAGTAACCGAACCTGATTTTGAAAGTTTGGAAGAAGCACTAGTTTATACGAAAAATCTATTTGATCTTTTTAATTATATGGATATAATAGACGCAACCAGGGACGGAGTTTTGCGAACAGATGCAAACGTGTCGATTGATGGGGGCGAACGTGTAGAACTAAAAAATATCTCAGGCTCAGATGCATTGGAAAAATCGTTAAAAGCAGAAATAAACAGACAGGCCTCATTAAAGTCGGCAGGTAAAATAATTCCGCGTGAAACACGTGTTTACTCAGAAGAAACCGGAACAACTATTAAAATGAGAGAAAAAGAAGGAGAAGAAGATTACGGTTACATAACAGAACCTGATCTTCCCATACTCTATGTTCCTCAAGAGTTTATCGATCACATAAAAAAATCAATGAAGCGCTTACCAGAAGAAGAAGTTGCATTATTAAAAAAGAATTATTCTCTTTCTCCTCACGCTGCAGAAATAATCGTATATCAAAAAGGAATGTTGGAATTCTTTCTTACAGCTTCCAGGAATTTTAAAAACTATGAGCTTCTTTCCCGCTGGCTAATCAATGACCTTCTAAAAAGTTTAAACTGGAACAATAAACAAATAAGCTCAATAAGAATCAATGATTTTCTTGAGTTTTTACGTGCATTGGAATCAGACAAAATCAATGAACGGCAGGGAAAAGAATTAATAAAAGAATTTGTTTCTACTGGCAAATTAAAACTTGATCACGTTTCTGATCTTTCAGAACTTGATGGTGCAATAGTTCAGACACTAACTGAAAATAAAAAAGCAGTAGAAGAATACCGAGCTGGAAAAACCAAGGCACTAGAATTCCTAATTGGTCAGATCATAAGAAAAACAAAAGCCAAATTTAAAGTAGACTTAATAAGGCAGAAAGTGCAAGATCGCCTAAAGGGCTAAACCAAATCCTGGCAAATCAAACTTGCAATATATGTTTTAACTGTGCAGAGATATTCCTTTCCACTGTCTATTCCTTCTGCAGTTACGACTATGTTTTTTCCATCTACAAATGTATTTGCATCTTTCGGAGCAGATATAGTTTGCTTAGACTGGTTCGTAGAATCAGATTTCTTTGTAAATCCAGGTCCAAGTTGGTTGATGTTCCATTGAACCACGTTACACTCTTCAACAGTATCTTCAAATTTACATTTTACTGCAAATGTCCTTTCATCACCTGGCTTTGCTATCCATATTGAAGGACTTACAGTACAAAGATTTTTGGTAACAAAAATATCAGTTGCACAGCTATACTTATTATCAACATTTGCGGTTATAGTTCCGACTACATCTTCCTTTGTAAGTGTTAACACTGCATCTCCATCGCTTGTAGAGTGTAAAGTATAATCATTTGGTCCAAGTCCATTAATGCTCCATTCTACATTATTGCAACCCACGCCCTTCTTACTGCCACTGGAATCGTTAAAGCAGCTTAACCCAACTGAGAATTGTTTATCTTCTTCAATTACTGATGGTAAGCTAAGAACACATCCTGTTCCTGAATTGGTTATGTTACTGGTAACGTTTGTCTGATTTCCTGGCCCTATTACTATAATCGTTGCGCACGCATTAGTGAATTCATCAGATTTAACAGTCATAAGCGAATTTCCAAGGGAGTTAGTCTTAACCACCAATTCGTCCTTACCCAATCCGAATACATTTTTCTTATATGACTGGAGGTTTGCATTATTATTACTAAATTCTACTGAAATAAGCGGGCAGGAAATTGGTTTAGTGTTATTTAAACAAGTCAGAGTCACAGGACCAATCTTGTTTAGCCCTATGTTTATTGAAGAAGGATCAAGATCGCATACTGTTGTTCCATTACCAGTCTGATTTCCTCCGGTAATATTATCGAATACCTCAATCTTTGCAGTTTTTATTATATTAAACTTAGGCCATTTTGCAATTATTAAAGAAGACCCTTCTGTTATTCCATTAACTGAAATTGCACTTTTTCCAGGTCCGAAATAGTCTTTCTTGTAAGTATCCAGGTCCGCGTTAGGTGTGCTAAATTCAAGTTCTAGCTCAGGCGGGCTAGGACAGGAACTCAAAGTATTGTTGATAAAGCAATCCAGCTCATACAATCCCCTTTTTCCGACCTGCACAAATAATATAGGTGGCTTCAAGACCAGATCTGCAGTAGTCGTTCCATTAGTTCCATTTATTGGTAGGCCAGTTCCAACGACATTCGACTTACAGGAGAATTTATTTGGATAGGTTGTTGTTATTACTGTGAATTGTGCATTTCCAGGTGCCTTTACAAAAACACCTGTCTCTTCTTTATCATAGCTGCTAAATGTAGCAACATTCTCATTCGAACTTGAGAAAGCTAAACGACCTTCATGGGGGCATTCAACTCCTTTGCCAGTTTTGTCTTTACATGCAATCTTATATTTTAGAGTATCTCCAGTTTTTCCACTTAAACTTGCTGGACTTAGCGTGCAGCTTGTTGCAAGGTTGCTTCCAACTCCGTTAACAAACAAATCCGTCTTACAAAAAGCTTTTCCATTGGCATTTGCATTTAATTCTCCAACAGCATCACTTTTGGTAATTGTGAGGAATGCTTCTTTATCGTTCAGAGTTCCAAACTTAAATTCATCAGCTGCAAATTCGGTAACTCCCCAACCAACATTTTTACAAGCAATTAATTTTCCACTTGCATCAAAACAATCAATTGGAACTGAGAACTGCTTATTCAAATCAATAGTAGGCGGCTTATGAAGTGTGCATGAAGTTATTTCACTTATATTCCCACCAGTACCAGCTAAATTAGCGCTGCAGAAAAACTGGTTCGGATAAGTAGTAGTAAAAACTGTGAACTGAATATTTCCAGTACCTTTGACAAGCACATTAACAGTATCTTTGTTATATGAACTGAATGTAGCGACATTCTCGTTTGAGCTTGAGAACCCTAGGCGGTTTTGATGGGGACAGTCCACCAATTTTCCAGTCTGATCTACACAAGTTATGTGATATACAACTTCACTTCCTGCTTTTCCATTTAGATTCTGTGGGCTCAGTGTGCATGCTTTTGCAAGGTTGCTCCCCACACCATTAACTGCTAAATCTGTTTTACAGCTGTATTTACCATCAATATTTGCAGTTAGATCTCCAATTACATCTCCTTTCTTTATGGTCAATAAAGCACTAGTATCGCTGGTCGTTCCAAGAGTATATTCGTTCGGCTTAAACCCACCGACCTGCCAGTTAGTATTTTTACAAGCAGTTATTACGCCACTCTCGTCACTCCAACTGAGAATTGTTTATTCAAATCAATAGTAGAGGGCTTAGTAAGAACGCATGAATTTGCCTGCTGCGGTGAAATTCCAACAAAGTCGGCACTGCATGAATACTTATTTGGATTATTCACTTTGCTTGAAACCGTAAATTGTGCAGTACCAGCATTCTTTACAAATACATTCACCTGTTTTTTCGTATAACTACTAAAGACGCCGACGTTTTCATCAGAACTTTTAAATTCCACCAGTGTTTCATCATCACATTCTACGATAGTTCCAAGACTATCCTTGCAAATAATATCATAAAATACTGTATCTCCAATTTTCCCAGTTAGCTTTCCAGGGGTGAGGGTGCAGCTTGTAATTTTCGGTTTGGTTATCGCTCCAGTCACAGCTAATCCCTCAACACAATGGAACTTTTTATTATCTACACTTGCCACTATGCTTCCAGAAGCATCCTTTTCAGTTAATGTAATAGATGCAGCGTGATTGTCACTTGAATGCAGGACTGCTTCATTAGCTGCAAATCCGCTTAATGCCCACTCAACATTATTACATGAAATAACTTTTGTCTTATCAAAGCATGTGAGCGAAACTGAAAACTTCTTATCTTCGTCTATTTTTGATGGTTTGGTAATTGTGCAGCTGTTTATTTGGTCTGCATCTTCCAGCCCAACAACTTTAGCATTACAGGAATAACTGCTTGGCAGACCGGCCTTAGTCTTAACAGTGAATTGTGTTTCTCCAGCGCCCTTTACCAAAACCTCTGCAGAATCAGTTGCATAACTGCTGAATGACGCTATATTTGGATTAGAAAAAACAAAATCTAAACTATTCTTTTCGTAACACGCAACAACTTCTCCATCCTTGTTTGTGCAGCTCATCTGATAATTGAGTATTTCACCAATTTTTCCACTTAAGCTATTCGGGCTTAAAGTACAACTTGTTGGAACAGGGTCTTTCTCGCCTGCAACCCCCAAAATCTGTGCACTACAAGAAAAATCATTATTAGGGTAACTGCTCTTTGTGGAAACGGTAACAGTAGATGTTCCAGTGCTAATCACTTTAAATTTCACATTGTTTGCAGCATAACTAATAAAACTGGCTGTTGATGCAGGAGATACTTTAAAATCCAGGAATTTCTGTTCAGGACAAGTGACTACTATTCCAGTTTTGTCTTTGCAGGTTATTTTGTAAGATAACTCTTTCTCAACTTCTCCACTTAAGCTATTCGGGCTTAGCGTGCAGCTTGTTGCAGCAGGTATCTCCTCTGCAGTAAACTCCCCATTAATAAATAAAACTTCAAGATTGTCAGGATCATTTTTTGCACATGTTGGTTCAAGTGCCTGAATTCCAATAGCTATTTTTATATTAGTTTTATCTGGCATTGGATCAGGAGTAGTTACGGTTGCAAAAATATTTCCTGTTTCTCCAGGTTGTATGGGTTCATCAAAATCATTATCTACTCCAAAAAACGGGTCCTTTGCAGGTTCGCCAGCAGTTATCGTAAACCCAGTACCACTTCCAATTGCCTTGGTAATACTTGCTACCTTTAACGGTACAGTTCCGGTATTGGTTACCGTAATATACAAGAATCCCTTTCCTCCAGCAGTGGTCTTAATTGTTGTGGTTTCTACTTTTGCAGTTGCAGACATTTTAGCATCCTTTACTGTAAGTACGACCGATCCCGGAGTTAATTCATCAAAAGTTTTGTCTATTGCAACATACTTATCATTGTAAATATTAGCATAATCAGCAGTTGGCTGTTTTAATGCAGCCAGACATTTTACATTCTGTGTTTACAAAATCAGATCATACGATCCTTCTTTTGTAAGGTCATTACTTCCATCCTTCAATACCGCATTCCCGCTACAATAAACATTTGCCAGTCCTTCCCTATTAGGATATTGTTTAGGGGTATTCAACTGAAAATCATAGTCTGCAATGTATGTCGCCTTTTGGGAAGATAATAAATTGGTTTTAATGTAGTTATAACAGTCTTTATTTTTGGCTTTCCCTGAATCAAAGAACACATCTGAATCACAATCTTTAAGCTTTGTCAGTTCATCCAGAGAAATCCATTTTATTGGTTGTTGAGTGAAGCTATTATAAGAATTTGGAACTGAACCGCTTGGATCATAGGCTGATTGTGCATCAAATTTGGATACGGCCCATCCGTCTGTTATAACTGCTTTTGTGCTCCCAGTGGTAGGACAGATTACATCGCTACTTCCAAAATCCCCAAGGGAGTCAGGATTATTTGCCTTTAGAACTTTTGTCTGGCTTACTGAAATCTGGAGAAATGCATTATTTTTTATATTTGTATTAACTTTTGGTATCCCTACGTCTGCTATTCCAACTTTTTTATCAAATGTATAATCTTTAGTTGCAGCAAAAGCTAATGAAATCAGCAGAATAAGCATAAATCCAAATGTTATACGTATTTGTTTCAGTTCGATCACCTAAGTAACTACTCACCTAATTTTATAGTTGCATTAAACCTTTGCGGGAAAATCGAACTTGGATCTCCAAAAGCATTTTTATATTGTAGTCTAAACTCAGCTTTTCCTCTACCCCATGGTGCAATTATGACTCCAACCTGAAATGCTGTTCCAAGTTCCCTATCGTCCGTACTAACTGAACCTAAAACATTTGCTGTTAATCCAAACCAACTTGAAGCATCCCATTCTGCGCTTCCCTGTATATAGACCTGTTTTGTATCTGTAAAAAGCATTCCTGATCCGAATTCAATAACGCTTCTTGGTAAGTTAACTCTTGCAAAAGCCTCTGCTCTTCCTTGGGCTTCCTCATCTTGAAATA
>JACPAS010000080.1 GCA_016180665.1 Microcaldota archaeon | reverse complement strand
TTTCCCATGAAGGGTTTTTGCTATTTCCCCAGAAGTACTATCAAATACATTTCCCTTATCGTCATAGCCCGTATATTGAACTTTAATAAAATCTCCATTATTTAGCAATTAATCACCTATAAAAAACTAAGTAGTTTAATTCAATAAAATATGTCAATGAATTATTTTTTAAATTAGTTGGTTTACAATTTATTAGTAATTTTATTCTTAGTGATATTCATGAAAAAAGAAGACATACTTAAAATAGCAGTTGTATTGACGGTTTTATTTTTTATTTTTGAACCTATTGCCATAGGTATAATAGGACGGGCCAATCTAACTCCCACGAACCAGTCTACAAGCTCTCAAATCCAGGGAGCAATTCAATTTAATGCAACATTAGAATCCTATGATCCTTACCTTCTAATAACTACATTAAATAGTGATCAAAAAGATTCAATCAAACAGGTAGAAGGTGTAGAAGATATCATATCCATAGACAATGGTTATGCAATTTCATTAAAAAAATCACAGGATATTCCTAAAGTCTATTCAGATCTTAAAAAATTAAACATAACGAGCTATGCAAATGCAAATCTGCAAATGCCAGACTCCGTAGAAATTACTGCTGGATTGACTATTCTGGAGACTGTATCAACTGGTGGGTCGCTGATAAAAATGGTTACAGAACCTCTAATTGCGGAAGGTGAAACCGTCGAACTTAGAATGTCCGCATCAGCACAAAACGGATTTTTAGCTAGTTATTCCGCACCTTCGTTTGTTCCTAAATCATCCCCATTTGAAGTTGATGCAAATGTTCTGTCATAACGTTATTTAGTTCCATGGGAGCTACGTAATTCAATAAATACTTCAGAAATAAAAAAGCAATACTCCTTTTCCAACGTAACTTACTCTAAGAAGAGTTCAATCGAATTCATTAACCCATTAACTGTTGACCAACTTAAAAATAAACCAGCGTACATTTCAATTATAAACCAAAAAGGTGCTACTGTAGAAGCTAATTTTACCAATAAAGAAGCTATTTTGGCCGATTTTGGCAATAATGTTGTTTTCCCAGCATCTGCATTAGAAATCAATAATGATAAAATCACTGAATTGAACCTATCAACTCAAGAAAAATCAACTAAATTTGTCTATAAATTACTTCTCTCTAACATATCAATTTCTGATCCAGAAGTAATATTTGCATTTGACAATGAAAAAGAAATAGACTCTAAAGTTAAGCTAAATATAACAGCTATTACAATTGGAAAAACAATCACAACTATTTCTGACATAAAATTGATCCAATAGCTAAGAACACATTAAAAATTAGTAATTAAAATGAAAAATTATACGCCTATTTAACGCCCTTCTTAAGTCCCTTTTTAATTTCCTCTACTTCGCCTTCAATTATATCACAAGTGCGTAAAATCAATTCTTTTGGAGTCATTTGGTAGAAGCTTTCCACCTTAAAATTAAACTTTTCCCCCTCTCTGCTATAAGCTAATAATCCTGCCTGGAATTTTGCATGCTCTTTTCCTGTTCCAACTTTGCTTTTACCTTCCAATCTTATATTTTGCCCTTCAGTTAGGGTTATTAACGGAATTTCGTCCCTTGCAGCCACAATTTCTTTATCGGAACTTTTTAGGTCCTTTGAATAAGCAATTTTTGGCCCAGTTTCATCCAAGGTAAATACTATTTCTGAGTTTTTCGGCATCTTTTCAGGAGTTAATAATGGAACTAATCCCAATCTGTGCGCAACATATTCATCAAATATTGCAGTATTGTTATCATAGAACACTACTAAGTCTATTGCTAAAACAGGAACCATTACCATTCCATACCTTCTAACTGTATTTGCAAATCCAACACTTGCGCCATCTAATGTGAATGTTACTTTATTTTCATTAACCTTCCCAGCAGTAATCTTCATACACGTCTACCTCTCCTGCCACCCTTTCTTTTCATTGAATCCGTTGGCAATGGAGTAACATCATCTATTCTGGTTATTCTTATTCCAGTTCTTGCAATTGTTCTAACTACTGCCTGTGCACCAGAACCAGGTGTTTTTGGTCCACTTCCGCCTGGTGCCCTTATTCTGAGATGAACAATTCCAACTCCTTTTTCCTTTAAAGTATTAACAACTTTAAGTGCAGCCTGCATTGCAGCGTATGGCCTTCCTTCTTCCCTGTCTGCTTTTACTATCATTCCACCACTTGCCCATGCTAATGTTTCTGCACCACTCTGGTCAGTTGCAGTTATTATAGTATCATTTTTAGATGAAAATACGTGAATTAAAGCAAGTTTATATTTTGTTTTTTTCTGTACTGGTTGTTGAGAAGGAGTTGGTGTTTCTGCCTTAACTTCTGGTTTAGGGGTACTTTTTGACTCAGTTTTAACTTCAGTCTTAGTTTCTTGTTTAGATTCTTTTTCAGGAGTTTGCTCTTTCATTTTTCCACCTAACTACTTTCTTTTGCCTTATCTTCAGTTGCAGCTGGTTGACTAACCGATATATCAATTTTTTTAGCATAATTCAAGGTTGACTCTTCATCAGTCAGCATCAGGTAACTTGGTCTAGACATTTTTCTTCCACGGATTGCTATAAATCCATGAGTTATAAGTTGTCTACTCTGTCTCAGTGTTCTTGCCAATCCTTTTCTATAAACAATAGTTTGGAGTCGTCTCTCTAAAATATTTTTAACATCAAGTGAAAGAATATCATCCAATTTTGCATCTGCTGGTAAAATTCCAAACTTATTTAGTTTGTTTAATATCTTCTCTGCATCCTTTTTTCTTTCTTCTTCAGTTACTGAGAGTAGCCTACGTGCTTCTCTTCTGTATTTTTTCAATTCCTGAACTGCAACCCATAATTCTCTCATGTTTTTTAATGCGTACTCTCTCTTAAGTCCCTTTTCTTCTGTAATTCTTGCCAAATCTAAGAGCTTTTTTGGTCGTGCGTATTTATTTCTTAATTTTCTCGGATCTCCCATTCCTATTACCTCAGTTTCTAATTAACATTTAACAGTTATTTGGCTGGTTTTGCCCCAGTTGGTTTTGCTGCTGGTCCACCTGCTGGTTTTTCTGCAGCTTTGGCTGGAACTGGTCCTGCTGGACCAGCTACCTTTGCACCTGCCTGACCTTCCTTCGCAGCACCTGCGGCTGCCATGATTGTTTTTCTAAGAACACCAACTGCCATTCCAGTTCTTCCAGTGTTTCTAGTTCTCTGACCTCGAACCTTTTGGCCGTAAGAATGTCTATACCCTTTCCAAGAGTATGCTTTTTTCTCTCTTTCAATATCTTGTTTGACTGCAAAAATAAGATCATTCATGATAGCGTGTTTGTTTGAACCATCTACAAAATCTGCCCTTCGGTTAAATAAAAACTGGGGCACTTTTGTTGCATAGTCTCCAATGCTAAATAAAACCTTATCAATATTTTCTATTTGACCCTCTGATAAATCCCCTACTCTGGTATCAGGACCAATGTTCAATTCAGAATGAAGGAGTTTTGAAATAGGATAGCTAAGATTTGTTCCGATTCCACGCACATATGTAAGTGCTTGTCTTAATTTGACCTGTCCTCGTATATCTTTACCTGCAATTCTTACGATTCCCTTAAATGTTTCACTCTCTTGAGTACCACTGGTTTCCGCATCTTCGTGCGAAGGTTTTTTTGAGTGTTTCTTTTTTTCATCTACCAATATATCACCATTCAAATAAACTGACGATTTAAGAATTCGATTATCTCGAGAGATTATTAATTAATATAAATCTATTTAAAAACCTATATTCTGCTTACCTCTTCGACCTGAACCTGACTGACGCCTTCTATTTCTTTTATTTTCTCTTCAAGAGCGTCTACTCCGCCTTGTGAATCATCCAAGAGAATGTGTGCATTAAGAACCCTTATCCCAAATCCAATATCCTGTTCTGTTATTTGTTGTATCTTTGCAATCTTTCCAATCGCAGTTTTTACTGAATCTGATTTGTCCGCACTCTCTAGATATATTTTTAATATTGCAACTACGTCGTACATTACTTCACCTAAGGTCCAGTTGTTCCGCACTGGCACTTATACGTATTCTTGTTTTCCCTGCAATAATGGCATCTTATTATTTTTGCATCACAGCTTGGGCATGGGAATTCCGCAAAGCTTTTAGTATTTCTTCCGCAGCTTATACATCTTTTCATAAGTACACCTACTCAATTTTGATTTGTTGGAAAATTTATTGAAATATAATTATTAACATACGTATTTAAAATTATATCAACTACAAATTCACATATACCGCCCTCATAATTTAACCTGGACTGGCAATACTAAATTTTATTTAGTTAGCTTCTAGAAAGAATGCGAGCCTGCGGTCACGCTTTTTCACTCATGAGGTCTTTATGGGGGAAAAAGCTGTGTTCCAAAAATATGTATCTAAAAGGTACGGTTTGTGGAAAGCTTGCGATCCGCGTTCAAACACGAGCCTTTTGGTTCATGAGGTCATTAGCTGAAAAGGCTAGTGCTCACCCAAAATAAGGTAAAAATAGGTTCGTTTGAGAATCGCGGTGAGGGCGTTTTTCCTTAATCTGTCACGAGGTTTTGGGACAACACCTTTAAATACTCGAATAATTAAACAAACTATGCATGATGAAGGGCGTAAGCCCGACCATGATAAAAATTTTCTAGTCAACTTAGCAGAAATATTCTGCTCATTTGTTCTATTTATTCATGTTGGTATAATCTCTTTTCCTCAGGCACCTGCCTTCTTTTCCAGGATTTTTGATGAGATTGAAAGAGAAATAAGGGCAAATATGGATCTTGATTTTTTTGCAACTTCTGATGCTAAAGAAACCACTAATCCTAGTCCTCAGCTAGATCCCACCAAAGATTCAAAAGAAACAAAAATACTGGCAAAATCCGCAGTAACGCCAGACTACGAACGTTATCGTGATTTCCTAAAACAAACAAGACTAAAATCACAAGCCAGAACTGCTGATAAGAGAGTACCTGCCCCAGTAATTATCGCTCAGAGAAATAGGTAAATTTTGGATTCATTCACAAATTGTGGGTCGGATACCCCGCAGCTTGCTCAGACCCACAATTTGTGAAGTTGTGACCGAATGACCGATAAATCGACGCTTCGATTTATGGTCCATTGAAACTTTATCGAAAGTTTCAATCGGAGGTATACTCCATCTACTTGCAGCGGGGGTTCCTCGGTCACATTGATTTTTTAATTAATCTGATTTAAACCGATAGAATTCTAATTCCTTATCTGTTCTTACAACTAACCTAATTGGTCTAGGGCCATCATCCGTTTTAGGTAAAACCGTGCAGAGACTGAAATTAATACTTTCTGTCCTGTCATTGATATTAATCTCAAATAATTCTGGCTGGCCTTCATCTAAACGTCCCTCTTTCAAAACCTGATCATTGCCTGCTCCGCTCCATCATCCG
>JACPAS010000123.1 GCA_016180665.1 Microcaldota archaeon | reverse complement strand
AATGCCAAGCTGCTGAGCAATAGCCTTTGCAGTCCTTTCGTTATCTCCTGTAATCATAATTGTTTTTATGTTCATTTTATGGAGAAGCTGAATTGCTCCAATAGAAGTGTCCTTGATTGTATCTGCAATTGCAATTAGTGCTTTTAATTTTTTATTAACTGCAAGAATAACTACAGTTTTACCTTCTGACTCAAGATTTTGCATTTTATTTTCTGTTTGTGAATTTAAATCAATTTTTTCTTTTTTCAGTAAAGCAACATTTCCAATCAAGATCTGTGTTTTGCCAGCAAATGCTTCAACTCCGTGGCCGGGAATTGCTTTGAACCTAGAAACCTTCTTAGACCTTATTCCTTTTTCCTTTGTATACCTTACTACTGCCTGGGCAAGATGGTGTTCTGACTGATTTTCTACTGAAGCTGCAATTTCCAACAATTCGTTTTGGCTGCTTTTCTCATCTAAAATTAGAAAATCCGTAACAACTGCCTCACCCTTCGTCAGTGTCCCAGTCTTATCAAAGACCACCGTCTTTACTTTGTGAAGTGTTTCTAATGCTTCTGCATTTTTAATCAGAATTCCGTTTTCTGCTCCTTTTCCAGTGCCCATCATTATTGCTGTAGGTGTTGCCAAACCCATTGCACACGGACAGGCTATGATTAGGGTTGCAACTAGGATTGTAAGAGAAAATAGGAAGGACTGACCTGCGATAAAGTACCAGTAAATAAACGCCAGAAATCCAAGAATAATTACTGCCTGAACAAAATAGCCTGCAACTAAATCGACTAATCTTTGGATTGGAGCTTTTGAACCTTGCGCTTCCTCAACCATTTTGATTATTTGTGCGAGCATTGTGTCTTTTCCAATTTTTGTTGTTTTGAACTGGAATGAACCTGTTTTGTTTATTGTTGCACCGATTACTAGATCTCCTTTTTTCTTGTGGACTGGTAAGCTTTCTCCAGTTATCATGCTTTCATCTATGCTGCTTTCGCCTTCAACTATTATTCCGTCTACTGGAATTTTATTTCCTGGTTTGACTAATATTATGTCTCCGATTTGGACTTGCTTTATTGGAATTTCAACCTCTTTCCCATTTCTGATTACTATTGCAGTTTTTGGCTGAAGGCCAATTAATTTTTTTATTGCTTCGGATGTTTTTCCTTTTGCAACGGATTCTAAATATTTCCCTATGACTATGAATGTGATTAGTAATGCAGCTGTTTCAAAATAGATTGCTCCCTCTATGAATCGTAGAGTTACGGCTAAGCTGTAAGAATAAGCGGTTCCTACACCCAACGCAACAAGTGCATCCATTCCTGGAGTGTTGTTTATTAGTGAGCGGAAACCACGAATGAAAAAGTCGCGGTTAAGGTACATTACTGGAGTTGAGAGTAGGAATTGCAAAGCTGCCATATTCTGCATAATGAATTCTGGGTATTCCAGTAGGATCAAACCTGCGAGCATTTCTGGAAGGGCTAGAATTAAAGTTGGAATCGTCAGGATTATTGACCATTTTACTCTTTCTTTGTATTCTTGTGTTTCTTTTTCTCTTGCCATTTTTTCCTTGTCCATTTCTCCGTCTTCTTCCCAAAGTTCTGCATCATAGCCTGAGTTTATTATTGCTTTTTTTATTTTTGAGAAATCTACTTTTGCCGGGTCTATGTTTACTTCTGCTTTTTCCAAGGCTAGATTGATTGAAATATTTGAAATTCCTTCTAGTCTTTCCAGTGTGGTTCTTACGATTCTTACACAATGGTCAGATTCCATTCCAATTATGTGGAGGATTAGACGGGTTGAACTTGGGCCTTCTGATTCTTCGGTTGCTCCGTAACCTAATTGTTCGATTTTTGATTTGACCGTGTTCATGTTGAAAGAATCTTCAGTTTCAATCTGCGCTTTTGAGTTTGCATAGTTTACATTGCAGGAGAGTATTCCTGGAAGTTTGTTCAGTTGCTTTTCTATTATTGTTGCACAGGATGCACAGTGCATTCCACTAATTAAAATTCTGGTTTTCTTTGCCATATTATTTTTCACCCACATAGACTTTAGCACAGCTTGAACAGCAGAATGGAAGTTCTTTTCCTTTTATTTTTTGTTTATAGACCTTACCAAAGAGCTGACAATGACAGTGAACACATTCTGTTAAATTTGGAGTGATTATTTGGAGCATAAAGCCGTCCAACCGTTTCATCAGATTGTTTACCTGGGTTTTTCCTTCTGGGGTTAGGACGTATTGTTTCTTTCTTCTTGCACCGCTGGATTTTATCTCAATTAGTTTTGCTTTTTTTAATGATTTTAGGAATGGGTAAATTTCTCCTGCTGAGATTTTCTTTCCTAAGGAATTCTCTAAGTGCTTAATCAACTCATAGCCGTAGTAAGGCTTTTGCTTTAGGAGAATTAGAACTTGGAAACGGGAAATGGTTGTTACGTGTAACATATATCAGATTATGATATGTGGGGTTTTTAAATATATCAGAAATTGATATGATAGAGTCTTAAAGTAAACCTAACAAGGATAAAATAATTTTTAGAAGACGGCTAAATCTCTTATTTTTTGATTTTTTATTGTTTAGCAATAAACCAAGTAATATGCTTTTTCTCCTTAATTGTTTTAGCAGAGTTAGTAGATTTTGAATCTTAACTTTTAAATCTGGAGGAATAGGTGTTTTTACTCTTTTATTTTGAGGTTCACTTTTTCTAGCAGATATTTCAACTTTTAATATTCGTTCTAATTTTCTTATCAACTCTTTTAACTGCATTAAATCTTTGTGGCTTAATTTATGGTTATCAGTCATTTTTGGAGAAGATTCTGCTTTAAGTTCTTCAATTTTCTTTTTTAGCTCAGTAAATAACTTAGTCCTAAGCTTAACTAATTGAGTTAATTTTAATTGGGCTACTGGGTCTTTAGGCTTTTTTAGTTCTATATTTGGATGGAGAGAGCTGGATTTCTTTGAGGGATTCCTTTTCACCTTAGGAACTGGGATTGCTGATGGAGAAGTAATTGGTTCTTTTGCCTTTCTTTTATCTATTCTTAATTTGGGTTTTTCTAATTTTTCAGATTTATTATTTTGATGCAAAAAATTCTTTGCTCGCTTCATTTTATGTTTTGTTGGACCAACAATATTACTAGCTCTATTTAGGTGCGCAGGTGGGCTTTTGTTGTTTTTATTCCGAATGTTTTTTTGCTTCGTTGGTTTATTCTTTGGTGGTTTAGTAGTGCGTGTTTTTTTACTGGGTTTTTTAGATAAAGGTTCAAACTGATTATCAGAAGAAGTAGAAGCAGGTAAACTTATGGTTACTGAAGAGGGTTCACGTGACCAAAGCTCCACTAAACTAGGGGTTATAGTAACTCTTGTTTTTGATGAACGCTCTTTGCCACTGCAATCATTAACTGCTATTTGGTGCGAGTTAATTGAGTTATTAGAGTTAGTAGCATTAACTTCACCTTGTGTTAGAGTAACAAGGTGAGGCGACCCCCGACTAAAGTCGGGGGCATTCTCAACCTTTTGAGACGACTTTAGCCGATGGGGCTCCGGTGCTGCAGCACATGAGCTTGGACTCGACTTCACCTGCAGACTAGAAGTCTGCAGCACTCGTCTCACCTTGTTAGTAGAGGAGAAATAACTTGTTAAAGGCTTTTGACTCGTTGGTTCAACTGCAATCAGATTAGGGGCCTGTAAATCAAAATTATATGTTCCAGTCTGTTGATTTTGTTCTTTTAGATTTTCTATATGTGCTACGTCTGGTTCTTCTGTTTTAGACATATCTATAGTTTCAGTAGTTTGGATCGGATTAGGCGGAACTAAGATTGATTCTGAAGAAAAAACAAAATCTGATGGAATAGAACTAGCTGAAGTAAATGTAGAAAGAGGAGAGTCTTGAGTTAGAGTGATTTGAGGAAGATCTAAAACTGAATTAACATAACTCAAAGTTGTTGGGTTAGGCTCCATATATTCATATACTGCAGCTTTAGTTACTGTAACTCTAGAGTAATAATCTGGTTCGTTAGCTTGTTTGGGTTTTTCTTTTTCACCTAATTCAACTTTGGAAGAAGGCTCTGGTCCGAAGCTAGATTTTGTTTTCAAGTCATCTTTTTTTATCTGGAAATATACAAATGAGTCAACATGGGATAAGACTTGATTAGGTTTTGGGCTGACAACAGATGGATAGACCATTGTAACATTTAACTGATTAGTAGTTTGAAAAAGAGATGTTAAGAAATATTGATTAAGAGCAGGTATTTTTCCCATTTTCTCAGAAACTTTTTCATCTTTCGTTTCTTCCTTTAAAGAAGATTCCAGAAGACTTACTACTGGTTTTTTTGGAATACTGTCTAAGAGCGGCTCTTTATCATCTTTTTTTAATTTACCTGGACCGCTTTGGCAGTCTTTACAGTTTCCATTCTTGCAGCCGCCACATTTGCTACCAGTATCAGTTTGGAGTTGCTGCAATGGTCCTGGCATCTTATCACGCACGTGCTATAAACACTTGAATTCTAGTTTCAGGAACATGAAGTGCGAACATAGCATCTATATCTAGGTCCTGGCCAGCTGAAGAAACAACTTCTCTTACAAGTCTTTTTACCTCTCTAGCCTTTGCTGATGCTTGATCTAAAGAATCTTCCAAATAAAGAGCACGCGCCTGGGTTAAACCAGCCTTAATTAATTCAATTTTTGC
>JACPAS010000122.1 GCA_016180665.1 Microcaldota archaeon | reverse complement strand
GGCATAAAATAAATGAAACCGAAGGTTTTCTTGACCACATTGAGAAAGGTAAGATGACTCCTACGATTGCCCTAGCAAAAAAACTCGAAAAAGAATTAAAAATCAAATTAATTGAAAAATCCGTTGACTCAAGTCCGTCAGTCTACTCTAATCCGAATTTTAAAGAAGCAACGTTAGGAGATATTCTAGAAGCACAGAAAAAGAAGAAATAGAGTCTGGGATGAAATAAATGGGAGTAAACTTAGGAGATTTAGCAATAAAACATCCAATCCAACTAGAATCTCTCGCAGGAAAGACGCTGGCTGTTGACGCATTCAATACTATTTATCAATTTCTCTCTTCAATTCGCCAGGAAGACGGAACCCCCTTAATGGATTCAAAAGGCAGAATCACTGCCCACCTTTCAGGCTTATTCTACCGTACTTCAAGGCTAATTGAAAATGGAATAAAACCTATTTACGTATTTGATGGAAAAGCTCCTGAATTCAAAAGAAAAACCCAGGAAGAAAGAGCAAGAATAAAGAGAGAAGCAGAAGAAAAATGGAAAAAAGCCTTAGAAGAAGAGCGCCTAGAAGACGCAAAAAAATATGCCCAGGCTACATCTAGATTAACTAGGGAAATGGTTGCTGAAGGCATGGTGCTTTTGAATTCACTAGGTGTAGCAACTATTACTGCGCCAAGCGAAGGGGAAGCACAAGCAGCATTAATGGTCGAGCACGGAATAGTTTATGCATCTGCTTCACAAGATTATGATTCTCTTCTCTTTGGATCTCCTCTACACATTAGAAACATCTCAATTACTGGCAGAAGAAAAATCCCCCGACAAGATAAATACATTATGGTTGAACCAGAAGAGATTAGATTAGAGGAAACTCTCTCTTCTCTTCATTTGAACCGTGAACAGCTCATTATGATTGGCCTGCTAGTTGGAACAGACTACAATGATGGAGTAAAAGGGGTGGGTCCAAAAACTGCGTTGAAAATTGTTTCAGAAATTAAAACCTTAGATGATCTAAAGAAGTTTGTGAATGCGAAGTACGGAGATATTCTGCCAGAAAATTTAGAAGAGATCTACGCCTTTTTCTTAAATCCCCCTTATGAACAAATTGAGAAAATTAAATTTCCTACTCTAGATCCTGAAAAAGTAAAAAAGATTCTCTGCGATGAGCATGATTTTGATCCAAACAGGATTGGAAATGCTTTAGAAAAGATTGAAAAACAATTAAAAGAAACAAGCTCGCAAAGGAAGCTTGACGAGTTTTTCAAATAATTATTTTCTGCTTCTATTTTCGATCTTTTCAGTAACTAGATCATCAGCAAGCTCTTTTATTAGTTTATTATCTAAAGAAATTAATTGTTGAACTACGGGGTTATGTGAATTTAATTTATACAGTCTTGCCCTTCCAATCTGCCTAGTCTCTTTTACTATCTCAAGTTTGACCAAGTGTTGAAAAAATGTATGGATTGTGCTCATTTGAGTTTTCAGCAATCTCAGTCAGCGGATAATCGTATTCCCTAAAGGTTATTAAAAAATCAATCACTCTAACTGCGGGATAATCTCCGAACAGTTTGATAAATCCTGATTTCTCCTCTTCTTCCATATTTATTTATCCATACTAATGTTTTTAAATTTAATCTTCTAATTCAATTTGTCGAACATTAATATTCGAATGATGGTCTTATGGACGAGCAAGAGATACGCAAAGTTCTAATGAGAAAATTAGCAAAGCACGGATATTGGGGTGGCCGGCATACTTCTTTTGACAATCTTCACAAAGGTTTTCCGAAACATCTTTCTAAAGATGTCAAAGGTGTGGCAAATGATTTGATAAAGGAAAATCTCCTAATCCCTAAGCCAACTTCTTATGGTTTGCACGTTTCTTTAAATCCACGAATGAAAGAAATAATTGAACAGGTAATTGGTCTGTAAATGGATTCTGTAGAAGTTGATCATTCAAACATTTTCAAGAATTTCCTAATCCCGTAAACTCCAGTTAGAGTTCCCCTAACATAAAATGGGGCTCTTTTTGTAATCTGTCTATTTGTTTTAAAAGATTTAATTAATTCTTTAGGATCAGACAAGTCAAAATTCTTTAATTCATTCCAGTTGTATCCAAATTCAAAAAGCAAATGCGAATCACTCCCACAGGCGCTCAATTGATTGGTTTTTCTTGCCAAATCATGAGCCTTTTGATTTGGCCCATTAGTTAAACAGTGCCCATTGAAAGTCTCAATAATGTCTACTTTTTTGGCTAGTTCTTCAATCCCAACTCCCTTTCTAGTTCTGTCGTACATATGTGGCAAATAGCTGATAGCACCTTGCTCCTTGATGGAATCCATGGCCTCCAGAAACGGAGTATACTTAGGAATCTCTTCACTTAAGTAAAGCCCAATTAAATCTCCCTTATCAGTTCTAATCTCTTCTCCAGGAATAAACCGACCCTTATAACTTCTCAATTGCTTATGCGCTTTTATGGTATTATGATCAGTAATCGCAGGTATTACTCCAGTCTCTTCACTCCTTCTCATTAACTTTACAGGATCAATCAGCGAGTCCAATGAATAATGCGTATGCACATGAAAATCAATTTTAATCAATTGCATCACTCTCTTCCAAATCTTTCACCAGTTTTTTCGCCAATTCTTCTGATTCAGGTTTAGTTAAATTCTTCAGCATTATTCTTCCGCTTGCATAAATACTTACAGATTTCCCATTTACATTCAAAACTAAAATTACAGGAGTCTTTGCAATAATTTCACCGATTTTCGACCCCCCAATCTTTTCTATATTAATTCTCTTATTCTTAAAAACTATCTCAAAAGCCTTTGAACTTGCACATGGTTCTACCGTGTAATAACTAGTCATTTTATCAGATATATTGATGATAAATTAGATTTAAGAAACAACTTCTTATGGTGCATCTGGCTTACTTTGATGCCATTCAACTACATGTGCGTCCTCATTCAGTTTAACTAGGGCATTGAGAACTTCTATTTTCAGTTCATAGCCGGAAAAACCTAATGCGGCTTCAATTGGTCCATAAATACAGGCTCGATCAATTGCACCTTTGTAATCAGGTGGGGGAATCTCAGTTTTAGCCTCATAAAATCCAATTTGCGATCGAAATCCTAATCTCGCCAAAATCTCATAAAACCTGCCCATTATTGAAACGCATCTTGGGCTTCCCCCTTCAGTTTTCTGTATTTTTATGCCTCTTCTTTCCCTATCCTGTTCAGCTCCATTTCTCAGAGTACTCTCCCAGAAAATCAAAACTTCTCCTGAATTTATTTTCGCACGTTCCAGCATACCCAGATATTCTGAAGGAAGAGAAAAATTATGAACTCTTTTTGGTCTGTTCCTAGGTGCCATTCCAAGGTCATTCACTATACAAGCCAACTTTACTGCATCTCTCTGTCTATACTCTGACCCTCCTTCTTCTATAAGAGTTTTGAATGCAGATAAGGCAAATTTAAAAGTTTTCAGTTGAGTTTTGTTCGGGCCCAAGTCTGCTCTATAGGCTCCACCCTGAATAACCACTGGTAAATTAGGTTTCTTAGCTAATATCTTTGATGAAATCTGATCGTTCATCATTTCACCCGCTCCTTGTCCTAAAGACTTTCCTGAAGAATTCCACTACTAATCTTTTCGGTGGTTTTATTTTTGGCGGAAGGGCAATATTCCTATCTTCAATTGGTTTTTCCGGTCTTCTAGATACCGGTGCAGTTTTAGGATTTAGAGCATTGTAAGCATCCAATGCACTTTTGGCAGCTTGTTCAGTTACTTCTATTATTCTATAGTTGTGTCCAGTTACTGGTTCTACGGCTTCAAGAATTTTTACATGCTCTTCGAGCTTTAATTCTGCTACAATCAGCTTTATCACTTCAAGTACTCCCTCTCTACTACAATGCATTCTGTTGAATATCTCCGTTGCTTTTCCCAAATCCTTTAATATTGCCATTTTGGCAGTCTTTCCTTCAGCAGTTAGTTCACCAAGTACGCGTAAACAAGGCATTACTAATGGGCTTGGGGCGCCTGGAAGTTTATAGAAATCCGAACCAATATCTGTCATAGGTTTCAGCCCCAAAAATTTACACATTTCATATTGGACTTCCACACAGGTTTTTTCTGTAGCTCCAAGGTCAATTGACCTTCTAATTATTTTCTGAATTCCCCGTTTTCTGTCCCGTTCTTTTTTAAGGTAAGCCAATTCCTCTTCAGTGTAGCGACTTGCTTCATTCAGATCCTGAAAAAGTGTCTCTATTGCACGTCTGGCCCAGTAATCTCTGAGTGCAGATTCAGTAGGCTGGTCGCCAAATTTCGCATGGTACTCCCGCCACCCATATTTTTTCAAATATTGATCCCTAGTTAGATCATCATCCCGAGTCATTCAATCCCCCATTAACATTTTTTCTAAGTGATTCACACATTTCTTATATTTAAAACTTCTTTCCAAAAAATTTGCAAATTCGGAATATTTATAAATTTAAAGTAGAAAAAGTAAGAATATGGTAAAATTAGATTTAAAAGATCGTAAAATCCTGCTAGAATTGGACATGAATGCAAGGATTCCAATAAACGAACTGGCAAAAAAATTAGGCCTAAGCAGGCAAACAACTAGTTACAGAATAGAGCGAATGAAAAAAAATGGAATAATTTTTGGTGCGTTAACGATTTTTGATTCAGTAGTAGTTGGATACAACTGGTATAGGTTAGTAATTAGGTTGGGTGCTTCAGCAGCCACCCAGAGAGATGAAGTTCTAAAATTTCTTTCGCAACATGCAAATACCCTGTGGTTAGGTGAAGTGGGTGGCAACTGGGACGTAGTAGTAAACTTCGTAACCAAAGACAATTATAATTTTAATTTAATCCTGGAAGAACTACTTACTAAATATGGAAGGCATATTCAGGCTTATGAAACTCTAGTTTATACTGGTGTAAGAGATCAGTCAAAAGAGTATATACTAGGTGGCAATACCGAAAGATTATTTTTTGAGCATATTATGAAATTCGATCCTGACTTTAAATTGGATGAAACTGATAAAAAAATAATTCAGATAATTTCACTGGATGCAATGCTTTCCAATTGGCAAGTTGCAAGCAAAGTAGGAGTTTCTGATAAGACTGTTTCTGCAAGAATCAAGAGAATGGAAGAAAAAAAACTTATTCTAGGTTATAGGTTATATGCGAACCCTAGTCCTATGGGTTATGAAACTTATATGGTTTTTTTGGAAATAACCAACCTTCAGTCTGACAGGGAACTAAAGCTAAGCAATTTCCTCAAGTCAAGTCCAAACGTTACATTCGTAGTTAAGCATATCGGAAAATGGAGAATTGGAATGGAAATAGAAGTAAAAAACAGATTAGAATTCCAGGATTTCCTAATTAAATTAAGATCCAATTTTGGCGATATTATTTCTAATTTTGAAACCTTCCCTATTTTCAAGGATCATGTTCTAAACTATTTTCCTAGTGGTATCTTGTGAAAGGATAAAATTAAATATATTACGTTTGATATATAGTGTATGACAGTTACTAAGATGAGACTTATTTCAATAAGAATCCCAGATGAACTCAACGAGCAATTAGCAGACCTCTCTGAACAAGACGATTTAGATAAGTCCACATTAATAAGGGAAGTTCTAACTAGTGGTCTTGAGCAGAAAAAGCTTGAGCTAGCCTTAGAAAGGTATAAGAAAGGAAAAATAACCCTATCAAAAGCAGCTTACCTTGCTGGCATTTCTCTATGGAAGATGTTTGATATCTTAAAAGAAAGAAAAATAGACATTCAATATTCTGAAGACGACTTCAAAGAAGATCTTAAGGCATTAAATGGTGAGTAAATGATAGTTTCAAATTCCTCTCCATTAATTAGTTTATCTAAACTGAATCTTCTTCATCTATTATAAACTTTATACAAAGAGGTATACATTCCAGAAGAAGTTTTTTCTGAAACGGTCCTAGCAGCCAACAATGAAGAGCATGAAGGTTGTTATCTAATAAAAAATGCAATTAATGAAGGTTGGTTAAAAGTCAAAAAATGTAAAATAGAAAAATCACTCAGTAATTTTAAAGAACTATACCAAAACAATTAATACTCGGTAATTAATATTATAATGGCTACTTTTTCGATTTTTATTCGATAGATTTATAAATTGTGTAGCCCTTAACTATAT
>JACPAS010000121.1 GCA_016180665.1 Microcaldota archaeon | reverse complement strand
GATGGTGGAGATGAAAATTTTGCGGGATACGACAGGTATATGCTTAAAAATTTTTATAGCAAAATTTATCTCAAAAAAACTCTGAGTTACTTATCAAAGTATATTCCCACATTCACAAACAAACACCCTTTAACAAAATTAAAAAGATCAACTCATATAGATCGTGCACATAAAGACCCAAAAACTAATGGGTTTATTGTAGCTAAGCCCATGACTCCAGCAGAGATTATGGGCGAAAAGAAAGGCACGTATCTATTCCATAGAGGTGAACGTGATACTCTATTATGTCTTGTTGCTGATTGTATTTTAATACCTGGACACATGGAACTACCAGATGATGGGGATGGATCTTTTCACTTTAGAAGAAACCCTAGACCTAGCACAATAAATGTTTTGTTAGGAGCAGGGATAGTTAGCCCATATAGTGAAATGGCTTCTTTCGTAGAAGATAGAACTGATACTAGACGACCAAATACAGGAAGGCCTAATTTAACTGATTATGATAGATTTATCGGAGTTCTAAGACAAGGTGGATTAGGAAAATTATTTGGAATTGATCAATCTGGTTTTAGAAACGCTAATAGTTGAGTTTATAATTAGAACAAGCTTTACCAAAGAAAGGACCTAATTTTGAGATTAAATCCTTTCTTTAGTTTTTAGTATCAGCAGCAGCTTATTTTCCCGTTCGTAGAACAGTACACATAATGCCGTGAAAAAGCTTAACTTCTGTGTTCGGTATGGGAACAGGTGTTGCCTCTCTCCTATGGCCGCTGATGTTAAATACTATGTAGAGTCATGTTTTTAAAGCCTACTTTCCTCAATTAATAAATGGCATTGAACGAAGTTTTCGTTCAAATATAAAATTTTCAAAAAGCAAAAACTAAAGTGAAATTTTTATGGTTAAAACAACAAAAGACGTTAGTTCAAATACTGAAGTAAAAAAAGATGGAGTTACAAGTTCTATTTCAGTAGCTTTTGATAAGACTATTGAATTAATAAAAAAGAATGGGTTTGGTCTTTTTGTAGATTTACTAAAAATAAACGCAATAGCAGCATTAATAGGAATAGCATTACTGGTGATATTGGCGATATTGTGGCTCCCAATACTGGATAAATTATTTAATTTTATTATTTCTGCTGAAAATGGCAATTACGATCCGACCATATACAGTGAATTCCTAAAATTAATAATTAGTCCTGATACGATGGGGCTATTGATAATTTCTACCATTATCGTAATGGCAGTTTCAATAGCGACTACGCCTCTTAGTTATATTCAGTATAATGCAGTAGATTTAAGAGCTAAAAATTCGTCATTATCAATTGGGTCGTTAATTAGTCAGTTTCAACAGAACTTCATACCAGTAATCTCTTATACAATATTGATAAGTGTAATTATGCTTGGTCTGTTCGTAATCCCAATTCTTTCTTTTATATTTGGAGTTACTAACCCAATATTAATGTTGGTAGGATTAGGAACAGGACTAATATCAGTAATTGCATCAATTATATTTATGTTTTTGATTCAGTTTTCCCCATATGAACTAGTTATAAAAAGAAAAGGTCCGCTCGAATCTTTAAAATCCTCATATGGACTGGTGAAATCAAATGTAGGATCCACATTTCTGTTTGATATTATGATTTTTGTACTTTCAATAGTTGTTAGTATTGTACTCTCTATTATAACTTACCCTGCCCAGCTTGTTTTGCAGTTGGGGGTTTTGATTAATCCGTTAGTTGGTTATTTGGGCTATTTTGGGGCGACTATTATTCTAGAAGCTTTAACAAATTCGATACTTCTTACTTTACTATTGCCGCTGTTTTACTTTTTCTGGAAGAAGATAAGTGGTGAATAAATGGTTAATCTTTCCGTAGCGTTTGATTCTGTTGTAGAGGGCTGGGACTTCTCAAAGAATAATATTAACAAATTATTTATGGAATTGTTAAAGGTTAATTTATATTCCTTATTAATCGCTCTTGTAGGATTAGGTCTTTTTGTAGGAGTAGTCTATCTTTCTCTCGGATTAAATACCTCTGGAAATCTAATTTCAAAATTATCTTTAATTCTACCAGCATTAATAATCGGATTTATACTAATGCTTCCATTACTAATATTCTCAGAAGCAATTAGCTCTGTAACTTATAATCTAATAGACAATAGTTACAATAAAAAAGAAACCAGTATCTTTTCACAGGCAGTTTCAAATATATTCCCTATTCTAAAATATGGAATTTTAATGTTTTTTTTATTCGCAGGAATATTTGTACCATTTTTTGTTTTAATATTTGGAATAGAAACAGGGAATGGATCTTCATTGTATAGCAAAACAAGTTTGTTATCAACTCTCACGCAGGTTTTTTTTAATATGGTTATACTTGTTATAAGTTTCTTCTTACAATTTGCAATTTTCGAGTTGCTCATTCTTAGAAAAGGAGTATTTGAGAGTGTGAAAAAATCCTTAAGTTTAGTCAAAAATAATTTCTTGGAGTCTCTGGTCTTTGCTATTATTGAAGGAGTCATTTCAATGATAATTTCGATTCCCTTAATTTTAATAATGCTAGTGCTTGTTTTTGGAGGGGTGATTGCCGGCATAGCCTTATTAGCAGCAACTCCAGTATTGCTAATACCACTAATTGTTATCGGATCGATAATATTATTGATTCTGGTTCTTCTATTTACGGCTTTAGAGCAGGCAATAATTATACCAATGCATTATATATTCTGGAGAAAACTTATTGGACAGGTAAATCCAGTGAAGGCTGAAATTTCCTCAGTTAAAAAGAAAAAATAGGTGAGTTAGTATGCACCAGCACTGGGCAGAACAATTAGCAGACAGAGTTATTAAAGAAAAGACGAAACCATACCTAGTAAGTGCCGGTATGACCACTTCAGGTCCTGCTCATTTTGGAACAATCTGCGAATTTTTATTCCCATTTACGATAAAAATAATGCTTGAGAAGAAAGGGGAGGAGGCAGATTTTATCCTATTCGCTGATATTCTTGATGCATTTGATAATGTGCCAATTCCAATGGAAAAATTCAGGAAAGATCTTACCCCTCACTTAGGAAAACCTCTGGTTTTTGTACCTGACCCTACTGGTCAGAGTAAATCTTTTGGCGACTATTTCTTAGACGAAGTTAAAAATTTAATAAAAATATTCGGGGTTAAAGTAAAGGTAATTAGTGCTGTTGAGGTCTATAAGGAAGGAAGAGCAGATAACTACGCAAAACTTTATTTTGAAAATGAAGAAGAAGCAAAGAAAATAATTGAAGAAACGTCCGGAAGAGAGATTCCTTCTGACTGGAGCCCAATTATGCCTATTTGCGAGGAATGTGGAAAAATAGCTACTACTCGTGTGACCAGACATGACTCAGAAAACTACGAATATGCTTGCGACAAGGATGTAAAATATACTAAAGGCTGTGGTTTTAAAGGAAAGAATAAACTCACTGATCATAAATATAAAATAACGTGGAGGTTGCACTGGCCAATGTGGATGGATTCTTATGGAACTTCGATTGAAGGAGCAGGCGTAGATCATCACACAAAAGGCAGTAGTTGGGATACTTTATTAGAGGTATTTAAACGGATTTACAAGAAAGAAGCGCCAATTGGATATAGATATGGGTTCATTTTAATGGAAGGTAAAAAATATTCAAAATCAAAGGGTTTGGGCTTAGGAATTAGTGAGTTAGTAAAATTTGTACCAGTAGAGGTAATTAAGTATACTTTAATCAAACCTGACCTTGAAGAAAATATTGATATTAATCCGACTCCACAAAACATGCTCAGGTTAATCGAAGATTTTGAGGGCGCAGCTAAACTAACTGGCAATGTTGATGAGATGGATAGGGCAACAAGAAAAAGAGCATTGGCGTTTAGATTATCTGTTGATAAAATGCATTGGAATTCCTCATTCCTTGATATTTTGTTGTATTATCAGATCTATGGGGATTGGACTGAGGTCGCTAAAATGCTTGGAGATAACGATGGTGTAAATTATTTGAAACCATTCATTCAAGAATGGATTGGAAAAGAATTTATACCAGAAGAATATCGATTCAAATACCAACCAGCTAAAGTAACTGATGAAAAACTGAGGGGTTTTGTTGAGCATTTAAATGAGAAGATGGATGCATTGGCAATTCATAATTCAGTTTTTGAATTTGCAAAGACTAATGGGATTGAGCCAAAAACAATGTTTGGAGAGGTATACAAAATTCTTATTGGAAAAGAGCGTGGGCCAAGAATAGGAAAACTTATTTATGCTTTAGGTGTAAAACGAATTAAAGAAGATTTGCTGAAGTGATTTCTTAATGACAGGATTTATTTGTGATACAAGCGTGATTGTTGATGGAAGGATTATCGATTTAGTTACTGACAAGAAAGTAAAGGGCAAAGTATATATCACACAAGCAACAATTGCCGAGCTTGAGCACCAGGCAAATACAAACCGAGAGATAGGATTTACTGGTTTGGATACTTTAAAAGATCTAAGAAAACTAAGCGAGAAATTCGATGTAGAAGTAGTCGTAGAAGGAGAAAGACCGCTTGTGAATCAGATAATAAATGCAAAGATTACTGGAGAGATTGATGCACTTATAAGAAGGATGGCAAGGGAACTTGATGCTGTTTTAATTACTGGCGATAAGGTCCAGCATGCTGCTGCTGAGGCCGAAGGAATTCAAACTATTTATTTACGTGCAAGGGAAGAAGCTGAAGAATTGGCATTCAAAAAGTATTTTACACCAGAAACGATGTCAGTGCACATTAAAGAAAATTGTTCTGTAGTAGCAAAAATAGGAAAACCGGGGCAAGTACAAGTAGTTGAATTAAAAGATAAGCCAACTCTTGAACAAATAAGGAAAATGAGTGAAGGAATAATTGAAGCAGTAAAGAGAAACAGAGCATATTATTTTGAGATAGATAGATCCGGAGCAACAGTAATTCAGATGGCCGATTATAGAATAGTCATTGCAAAACCTCCTTTTTCTGATGGTTTCGAAATAACGGTCGTTCGTCCAATAAAGAAAATGAGCCTTGAAGATTACCATATGACTGAAAAACTATGGGCAAGAATCAGCCAGCAGGCTGAGGGAATAATCATTTGTGGTCCACCAGGGAGTGGAAAATCTACTTTTGCTGCTGCCCTAGCAGAGTATTATTATGGGCAAAAGAAGGTAGTGAAAACAATGGAAAGTCCACGTGATTTACGCGTTTCAGATGGGATTACTCAATATTCTCCATTGGACGGCAGTTTTGAGAATACTAAGGAGATTTTGTTATTAGTAAGGCCAGACTATACCTTTTATGACGAGATGAGAAAG
>JACPAS010000120.1:2470-7689 GCA_016180665.1 Microcaldota archaeon | reverse complement strand
GAAACATTAAAACAACAATGGCAAAAATCCCAGTCCCCAAAACAAGAACGAAAATCTCAGTGTTATTGGCTGGCTTAAGAACTAGATCTATTCTCTGATCTTCCTCGCCAACATTCACTTTTTCCTCTGCATTGAATAAAATATTTCCGTTCTGATCCAAATAATTTGCAGAAATTCGATACTCTCCTTCAGGCAAAAATATAGAATAGTTTGTACTGTTAGTAACCGTTCTATATGAGAATTTACCATCAATGGTTACTACTATTCTATTTAGTTTTTCTAAATCACTTTTGTATATATCACCATAAACAAATCCAGCATAGAAGTTAGCATTAATCAATAATAAAATCACTCCAAAAATCCATAAACGCATAAATAGTTGCCTGTTTTTTAATTTATAAACATATTTTCGTGGAAAATATTCGAAGATCGTCTTTACTCTTGCAGTATTTGTTTTTGTTTTAGGTTGTACAACTCAAAAACCTTCTGAAAATAACTTACAGTATAACTTATCTGAAAACAAAACAATTATAGTTGATGAGAGAGAAATAATAACTGTAACCGGTAACGAGCTTGGGCAGAAGATCCTAATTAAATCTATTGGGAAAGACGGTGAATTCTTTTTCCCAGTAAAACAATATACGAGCCAATTCTCATCAGCTGGTTTTTCGACTGAATACTTCATTAGGCTAAACAATAGTCAGATAAAATTCCTTAATGAAAATGAGGCAATTTGGCTGAATCCATCAGTCTCCCCAAAAGGAGGAACACTCTACAGTGCAATCTATTCAAACGAACTAAGCAGCTGTCATCCTGATTTTATAGAAATAATTGGTCAAGAGTATAAGTTAGATGCATTGGAAGATAAAAAGGCCTTTAATAGGGATGATAAATGGAAGGTCCTTTTTGACTATAATGAAGGTTGTTTGAAAAGAGTAATAATCTATCAGGACGGCTTTTTCTACAATTTAAACGAGGGTGAGAAGATAAACCTATTTAGGAATGACAACAGCATGCTTCTTTCTTTTGCTAGCTTGGGGTCTGAACCTAAAATTATAATTAATACTATCAAGCCCTCAAAGTAAAACTCGATATTTGAAAGGGGGTATCAATCGACAATACCCCCTGCGCATATTTAAAAGCCTCAGAATGCAATTCTACTGTTTATGGATAACATCTATTTTCGCCATTCTTCTGTTCGTAAATTTCAAAATGAACTAATTAATGATGTTTATGAAACAGTCAGTAACAGACAGCATTTAGTTGCGCATGCTCCAACAGGTACTGGAAAAAGTGATGCAGTTCTCTCTTCAGCCCTAACTTACGCACTCCAAAATAATCTAACTATTTTTTTTCTAACTCCAAAAATCTCCCAGCACAAAATAGCTTTAGAAGTAGTCAAGGGGATTGCAGAAAAATACAATCTAAATGCACGTGCGATAGATATGGTTGGCAGAAGATATGCTTGCATAGATGAAACCTTATCAGATTTAGACCATGAAGGTTTCTATTTCTCCTGTGAGAAGAAGAGAAAAACCGAAACCTGTGAGTATTATGGAAATGCACGCGGCTACTCTACATTGCAAGAGGCAAAAGCGCACGCGCTTTTTGAAAAACTAATTCAAAATTACGGAGCTGCAAAGACCCATTCAGAGATGATTGCCTTGGGTAAAGGTTGCTCGGCTTGCCCATATGAGTTTATGCTTAAAACAGCCTCAATTGCTAATGTAGTAATAGCTGATTACTACCACTTGATGATTCCACAAATTCGGGATATTTTCCTGCTAAAAATAAAAAAGAAAATTGAAAACTCGATAATCATTATTGATGAAGCTCATAACCTAGCTAAAAGAGTTCGTGATCATCTCTCCTCAACAATAAATACCTTCTTGCTTGTCAGAGCTGAAAAAGAAATCAGATTAATTGGTGCAGAGAAGCTAGAGATTTATGAAGACTTTAACAAATGGGCAAAAGATCAGTTGAAAAGTTCAAGAGAGATTCTAGTTTCAAAAGATCTTTTCACTGAGTTCTTAAAATCTTATAAAACTGAGTTGGATGAATTAATCTTATTTTTCGAAACAGCTGGAAATGATTTTATTGAGAGAACAAATAAAAAAAGCGCATGCATCAAGATTTCTAAATTTTTGAAAGACTGGTTGAAGGAAGAAAAAGGTAGCATCAGGGTTCTTAGGAAGCTAGGTGATGGGGGCTATTACGCATTAGTTAAAAAATTCCTTGACCCATCAATAGCAACTTCGTTTCTCAATAATTCCCACTCAACAATTCTAATGAGCGGAACTTTGCTTCCTTTAGAAATGCACCGTGACGTTATAGGTCTGGATCTTTGGAGAACAAGATTAAAAAAATATAAAAGTCCGTTTGCTGAAAATAATTCAATAAACCTAATAGTTGAAGGGGTTACAACTAAATATTCAAAAAGAAGCTTTGAACTCTATACTCATCTTGCTTCCAAAATAGATAAGATAATTAATAGTTCTCCAGATGGAGTTGCATTATTTTTTCCATCCTACAAAGTCCTTAATTCTGTCGTCCCGTTAATGGGTTCAAAAGATAATTTGTTAGTCCAAAGAGAAAAAATGACTCCTTCTGAAGTTGCAGCCCTTATTAGGAAGTTTAAAGACGGTGGGATTCTTTGCGGAGTACAGGGCGGCTCATTAAGTGAGGGGGTAGACTATGCGAATGAAGAAATTAAAACTGCAGTAATTGTAGGTATCGCGTTAGAGGAACCTTCCCTAGAGACTACTGCTCTAATTGACTACTACCAAGAGAAATACGGTAAAGGCTGGGAGTATGGTTATACCTATCCTGCAGTAATTAAAGCAGTTCAGGCAGCAGGAAGAGGCATTAGAAAAGAAACTGATCGTGCAGCGATAGTTTTTATGGACGAAAGATTTAATTGGAAAAATTACAAATCTATTTTGGAGGATGGAAGGCGTTTCATTGTTACCTCTGAACCGGAAAAATACGTAAAGAATTTCTGGGGGGAAAATCAAATCTCAAACTCATCCAGCAACTTAGGCACAAAAACCTCATAATCTTTCTCAAGAGCTTCGTTCAATTCTCCTTCTTCTCCATGGACTAAAAATACCTTCTTCAAGCCCTTAACGCTTCTAACAAACTGAAGGAGCTCGCTATAATCAGCATGGCCGGAAATTCTAGCTTCTTCCACCTTCAGCCTAAGTTCAACTTCATTCTCCCCAATCTTAATATTCTTCTCTCCACTTAAAATCTTTCTTCCCAAAGTCCCTTCAGCCTGGTAACCGCTAAAAATAATCTTATTTTTGGGATCAGGTGCCATCCTCTCCAAATAAGTTAAAGCAGGCCCGCCACTAAGCATTCCTGAAGTGGAAACAATAATTGCAGGCTCTTTGAATACGTCCTCTCTTGTTTTAGTTTTTGGCTGGTAGAACATCTTACTGTTAAAAGGATCATCTTCACTCATGAGAATCCTTTTCTTAATATCATCATTTGCGTAATATGCATTATGACGATAAATCCTCATTGCCTTTGTGATCATTCCATCCACATAAATCTTAACTGGTGTAAGAATTCCAGAACGCATGTAGTCATCTAAAGTAAGTAAAATTTCCTGTGCTCTTCCAACTGCAAAAGAAGGAATCAAAACCCATCCACCTTCCTTTATCGTTTGATTTATACTTACCATGAGCTTTTGGTAAGAGTCCTTAAAACTAGGAATTACATCGTCTTTTCCACCATAAGTATTCTCCACGATCAAAGTTTCTGCAGGAATTCCTTTTTCGCATGAATCAAGCGTTCGCGTCTTCCGCATGCAAATATCTCCTGAGTAAAGTATCCCGTTGTTCGTATTTACTCTAATCATTGCACTTCCCAAAATATGTCCTGCATTATGAATTGTAAACTCAAACTGAGATTTAGTTGTATCTGTAAATTCAACAAGATCAATATTTTGGAGGGCCGCATCAACATCCTTTTGTCTGAATTTATTGCCTTTATGTATTCTTCTATAGTCCGAAAGCAAAACTCCGGCTAAATCCCTTGTGGGTTTAGTGGCAAATATTTTTGGTCTTGCTCCACTTTCATAAACATGTGGAAGATATCCAGAATGGTCTAAGTGCGCATGTGTGATAAAAATATCCTTTATCCCTCTAAGCTCTTCTTCAGGAATTAATGGATATTGAGTTTCTGTACCTAATTTAATTCCACAGTCCAAAATCATATTTTTTCCATCTTCTTCTAGATAAATACAACTTCTTCCTACTTCTGCTGCGCCACCATAAAATTTAATCTTCATAACGTGTCCCTCAGCATTCTTCTAATTACATTCCCAAAAGCATCTTTGCCTTGTCAGTCATCATTTCCGGATTCCAAGGCGGATCCCACACTATATCCACTTCAACCTTTTCAAATCCGATTTCTTTCATTTTTTCCTCAATATCATTCATCATCACGCCCAAAAGCGGACATGCCGGGGTAGTAAAAGTCATCTTTATTTTCAAATTCTTTTTTACCTGCTTTAATTCGTATATTAATCCTAAATCAACAATGTTAATATTAAGCTCAGGGTCTATTACCTCTTCTAATTTAGTCAATATCTGCTTTTTTGAAGGCATTGTTTCTCACCTAATGAGCTAATAATTAGTTTAACCTGGTTAAAAACTTATTGAGGCTTCTCGTCCAATATTTTAACTAGAGTAAATCCACTTGATAGTCCATCACTATCTAGGTCATAACTAAAAATATAAAGATTACCAAGGCATAGCCCATAAACCTCTTCGCCACCACAGTTTGGCTCTCCTTGTTCTAATTTGGTCCACTTTTTGATGTACTCAAGTTTTACTTCTAATCTATTACTTGGATCACCAGTGCCTTCTTCCTTTTCAAAACCTACTTTTACTATGATATCTACTGAAGGGGTAAATCCCCAGGAAATTGTTGAACCTTCTTCTATTTCAGCTTCCTGTTCACTTTCGTATAATTCAGTTTTTAATTTTATTCTTATCTGGTGAACTACTTTGCCTGCATCATTTAAAGAAGTACTAACATAAGTCACTTCAAAAATAGATTCTACTCCGTTTAATACGACTCCGCAAGTTTCTTTTTCCGAAATCTCTAATGTAAGGACTTTCTCACCAGATTCTGAAAGAATTAAGGAAGAAGACGTAACTGCTTCTATTACTAGTCCCTGTTTACCAAACAACTCTATTCCATATCCTTCA
>JACPAS010000120.1:0-2426 GCA_016180665.1 Microcaldota archaeon | reverse complement strand
GTTGTTAAACCAGTACTAAATCTATGTACTTGCGTAGATTCAATCTTATCCCAGCCATTACAATCTGTTCCAGTATAAATTATAGTTTGTGTTGGTTCTCCTTCAGTAGTACCCTCAGCGTTTCCCCCTGGTGGAATCATCTGGACAGTTTTTTTTACTACATAATCTTTAGGTTCAGTACACCAGTCTGGTAATTCTGGAGGTATCTCTTTCCCTTTTTCTTCTATAGGTTCTGGTGTTGGGGGCTGTTCTCCTGAACTTCCACTACTCTCTCCCGCAGCTGCTTTAGCCATCTCTATAAAAGCGGCAGTATCACTACATATCATTTTTTTCTTACTGGCCTCAGTTTTACATGAAACATCGTCCAATGACTCCTGTATTCCGGCTATAGAATCTTTCAAGTCCTGCGGTGTTTCTACCGAACACTTTGCAACGCCAAAAATCAGTGCAGCTGCCTTCGCCACCTTGCAAGCTGCGGCTAAAATCACTCTTCGCCTGCCTGCAAAAATCCTCATGCTCGACTATTTCTAATATCAAAGCTTTTAATACTGAGTCACATATTAATTTAATTATGAAAAATCCCTATGATATTTCTCACGTTAAAAAAATTCAGAATGCTATATGGAGCAATATAACTACGACAATGACCCCTATAACTGCAAAAAATCTTGAACTTGGTGCCCATTATGGTGGAGTTTTTCAGGTTGGAAATGAACAGTTAGTAATGCATACTGACGGTGTCGGGACTAAACTATTGATTGCACAGGAATTAGAAAAATACAATACGGTAGGAATAGATGCAATTGCTATGAACGTTAATGATATTCTTTGCTTAGGTGCAGAACCTTTAGTTGGCGTAGATTATATTGCTCTAGAAAAAGAAGATGATTTTCTAGTTGAAGAGTTAATGAAAGGTTTAGTCGCAGGTGCAAAAGAATCAAACTGTGCAATAATCGGCGGAGAAACAGCAATAATTCCGGAAATTATTAAAGGTGGAAAACGCCCGTTTGATCTTACTTTCACGGTTGTTGGAAAAATCAGGAAAAAACTAATTACTGGCCAGGAAATAAAACCAGGTCAAATAATTATCGGATTAGAAAGCTCTGGTCTTCATTCAAATGGTTTCACTCTAGCTAGAAAAGTTCTAGATATGAAAAAATGGGGAAAAGAAATGCTGGAACCTACAAAAATTTATTGCAAATCCGTTCTTGAAATGATTGAGTCTGATATTCAAATAAGTGGGCTTGCGCATATTACTGGTGGGGGATTCTCCAAGTTGACTCGTTTAAATAAAGAAGTGGGATTTGAGCTTACGAGCATTCCAAAGCCTCCAAAAATATTCGATGCTCTTTTTGAAAAAGTAAAAGATTCGAAGGTAATGCACACTACGTTCAATATGGGAATTGGAATGGCAATTATTCTTGAACAACAACATGAAAATCAAATAAAATCAATTGCTAAAAAACATGGGGTTAATTCATTTGTAATAGGAAAAACAACAAATAAAAAAGGGGGTTGGCTGGAGAGCGATGGAAAGGATATTAATCTTACCTTGTAGTATAAAAGTATGCATCAAAGATATTCGAAAATTCAGCTTATTTTTATTTTGTTTTCCATCTTGTTTAGCAACCTTTCTTATGCAAGTCATTACTTTGATTTAAAATACAATACTGCTGTTTTCTCGGACAGTCCGTCCCATCCATCGGATCCCGCACCTGCTACAACCTCAACCGATTCTTCTACTTCAACAGCCACTTCCTCCTCAACGTCCACTGGAGATTCCCCAACCACCACAGTCACAACAAACCCGGATGGTTCAATAACCTCAGTTTATGATTCTGCAACTGTAACTGAAATTTTTACTATTATAAATACTAAAAATCCTGATGGTTCAACATCAACTACCTATACCAGCACTTATATAGATAAATTAACTAGTCAAAAAACAACGTCATCAGGTGGTTCATCAAGTATTACTACTACGGATCCAACGACGGGTGGAACATCATCTGTATTTACATCTACTGGTACCTATGTAGATCCACAAACAGGCAAAGAGCAAACAAGCACGAGCACCTCCACTTACAGTTCTTACACTGATCCAACAACAGGTGCAACAGTTTCGATTTCAAACTACGAGTCCACTTACACTGATCCTTTGACAGGAGAACAAAAAAGCATCTCAAGTACTTCAGAGTCAACTTATAATTCAGAAACTGGCCTCTCAGAAACAAAAAGCTCTGGAGACTGGGGAACAAGCTATTCTTATTATGATCCAACAACCGGCATTTCGAAATCGGAATCAACATGGACAGATCCAACAACCGGTGAAACAATTACAACTAAAAGCGAATACACTTCAAAAACAGAGACAGATCCAGTAACTGGTGCAACAACATATATTTACGAATCCAAGTATTCCTACA
>JACPAS010000014.1 GCA_016180665.1 Microcaldota archaeon | reverse complement strand
ATTAGCAATATTGAGAGAATAGAAAATTTGATGTTAAAGCTCGTTTCCTTTAACATCCATGCATAAAGCGCCAGAGAAAGAGCCATAGTGAAAAACCCAAATGGCTGAACTTCCATCTCACCTGCGGTTAGTTTAAGTAGAAAGATTGGGAGAAAAGATGCAACTGCCGCCCCAATTAATGCAAATTCTCTTTTATAATTTGAAGAAAATAATAAGTATAAAGAGAAAACGGCTAATGCTGCAGCTATTGGAGGGTAGATTCCTGCTACGGTAGCTAATAGGTAGTTATCAACTGCTGCACCGCCAGTATAAAGGGAATACCACATAGCTTCTAAATATATCATTATGGGGACCGTTCTATGACTGACTTTAAGGTCTGGATACCATGCAGTTTTATCGTCAAATGGAGCTTCTCCAAGAGTCAAAACTTGATACGTAGAATAGGTGTAATAGTAAGGGTCTAATTCTTGGAATATGGGGGTGTACGACTGAAGGCGAATCCAAAATGCTAGAAAAACAATAAGGAGCAAGAAAAAGGTTAGAAGATAAGAGTAGAGTTTCTCATTGTTTTTTACTAATTCCTCTTTATTTAAAATTATTTTTAAACTCTTTAAAGAATCAATAGTATTTGATCTTACAAATATTAACAGTGAAACTACATAGAAAAGCAGTACTGATAGAATAACTGCCAAATAAGAAAATTTAACTCCTGCAAAATTTGCGAATAATAAAAAGGCTGGTGGAATAATTAAGCCAACAGAGCAGCCTATGAGTATTCTTTCTATTAATTTGAAGTTAGAATTTTTTAAAACAGCTAGTGATAGAATTGAACCTGGAATAAAGGAAGATATGAATATGAATAGGATTAATAAGAATGGATCAAATACAAACATTTAGAGCCTCCATAAATAAAATCGAACAAAAAAATTAAAAGAAAGGATTATAAGTATTGGAGAACCTCCTCCTGGGCAGAAGAACCAAAGCCATCGTCCTTCTTAAGAATATACTGGGATTTTACGCCAGTAATAATTGCAGTAACTCTTATTTTTTCAGAGCTTGAAGGAGCAACACGAGCACCGACTTTAATGCTTGCCATTGCATCGAAATTCTCGGTAAGTTTTTCTCCAACTTTTATTGCGTCTCCCAGAGTTAAATCTGTACCACCTTCGATATGAATAAGGCAGCCTTTTGCACCTTCATAATCAACATCAAGCAAGGGATGTTTTAAGGTATCGTTTACTACTGCATCAACTCTGCTAACACCATGTCCTTCTCCTAGAGATATCATAGAAAGGCCACCATTTTCCATTACTGCTTTTACATCGGCAAAGTCCACATTTATCAAGCTTGGAAACATTATTGTGTCTGAAATTCCAACAACTGCTCTTCCGGTTATTGAGTCAGCTAGTTCAAATGCTTTGTCAATTGGAAGATTAGGAACGTAGGATGCGAGGCGGTTGTTATCTATTACCACTACAGTATCGCAAACATTTACCAAATCCCTTATTGATTCCTGGGCTTTTTTGATTCTGACACGTTCCAGAGAAAAAGGATAAGTAACGATCCCGATTGTTATTGCACCCTGCTCTTTTGCAATCTGCGCAACAACTGGGGCAGCACCACCACCTGTTCCGCCGCCCATACCAGCACAAATAAATACGAGTTCATTTTCACCGATCTCACTTTTTAGTAATGAACGATCGGATTCTGCAGCCCTTTTTCCTACTTCTGGATGGCCACCTGCTCCTAAACCACGTGTTGTGGCTTTACCAATTAAAACTTTTTTATGTGCATTAACCATGTTCAAATGTTTGCCATCAGTGTTTAAAGCAATTGTCTGTGCACTTTTTATTCCGCTTTTTGTTAAACGATCAACGCAATTGCAACCAGCGCCGCCAACGCCGATTACGGAAATACGTACACCATCATTTGCTTCTGGTGCCGGTGCAATAGATTCAGACTCCCCCCGTGCAGATTTAAGTATATCTTCAAACATAGTGTTCACCAAACTAAATAGACTGCATAGAGTACGTAAAAAAGGTTTAAATGGATTTCTGATTCTGTTTTTCTTGTATTTTAATGCTGCATTCACTATACTTACCATTGTTTTAGAATTAGACTTTTACCTTCATTCACCAGCCTTTTGTTATCATGTCGTGAACGACGATTCGTTCATGAGCATGTTCATGATCGTTACGACGATCATGACATGAGGTTTATCTAAGCAAAAGGTTAGTGCTCCGATTGAAGCACGATTGCTTCAATGGACCATAAATCGAATACTTCGATTTATCGGTGATCCAAAACTTATCTTTTCTGAGGTACTTTTTACGCTTTTACCTTCATGATGGTGTTTTGGAAGAGAATTATAAAGCCGGAATATAAAATTGGGAACACTATCAAAAGTGAACCAAGCTGAATAAGCGGAACCAAGTTAAACAGCCAAACAAAAGAGTACATTACAAAGAAGAGAAATCCAAGCACATGTTTTTTTCTATAAAAATCAAATGAGAATTTTAAAGAACGACCTGGCCCGCTTCCATAAAGTGCTGCTGCCATATAGGCCGGGTTGAAGACCATCTCAACTATGAATAAAACTCCCAAACCCAGAACTAAAAGCAAATAATCAACGTATTTTATAGGGTGAGCTAGAAGATAAAAATAATAAAAGGCAACTAGAGGGGCAATAAGTACAATGAGTAAAAATAATTTCAATAATGTTAATGCAAAAAAGTTAGATCCGTTTGAAAGTGCATATCCATAGAAATCTCTTACTGAGAATCTTCCTTTTTTCGATATTAGTTGCTGGTAAGAGCGTATTAATGATCCCTTAAAAGCACTTAAGAAATAGACGTATATAAGTGTAAGAAAGGCTGCAAAAATCACGAATGCATAAACCAGACTAGTTTGATTTAAAACCGACATAATAAGGAAGAATATGAGATATACGCCTAACAAAGCTAATAGAACTACTAAGTTAAGAAGAACAGAAATAAAAGTTGCATATACAAATTGAAATGGGTTCGCCTTAAAAGCATCTAGTCCTGCACCTAACGACTTAAACAAAAAACCACCTAAGAAGGTTAAGGGGAAAATAATTAAATATACTCCTATACTCAACCAACTAAATAATTTCGATCTTAGGATGGCAGCGAACTGCTGAAAGTTGCATTTGCAACTTTCCAGTTGTGGGATTCCCTCACCTCAGTAAAACATAAGAAAAGGTAAAGCGAGTAGCTCTGAAAGAGCGTGAGGAGCGCATATTAGAAAAATCCGAAAAACTTAGTTGGAGCAGTATATGTTGTAAAAAGTTGATTTTGAGTAATTGTAAATTTCCCAACCATCAGAACATTTTTAATTGTTGAATTGTTTATCTTTTTATATAAGGAATTAAAAAATTAGTTGGTTGTAGATATGATAAAGATTTCTAGATGCATGAGTACCCAGCACCCTGACAATATTTCCATGCCATTTTTTTCAGACAATGATGTAATTGCTGGAGAGACAGAAGTCAAAGAAGCATTCTATGTTTTTTCACAATTAGGTTGTAGAGAACAGATGTGGGATAGCGAAGGGAAAGAAGTTGATAACCAGGTAGTTGAAAAATTATTATCAAAGTATACTGATTATTTCAAAGTAAATAAGCTGGGAAAAGAAATATTTTTGACTTATAGAGTTCCGAATCCTGCGGTTGAAAAAGAGCAAGGGAAGATACTACTGGAGACCTTACACAGTATTCCACGTGCGTTTGATGCAGCCAAGGTGTTGAACCAGGAGATAGCACCAATATTTGAAGTAATCGTTCCAATGACCACCTCTAGCGTGCAAATTGAGATGGTAAAACAATATTATGAGAAAGTAATTGTTGGTCAAAATAATACTAAAATAGGCAAGAAAACAGTGAAGGAATGGGTAGGTGAATTCAGACCAGATAGCATAAATGTAATACCGCTTTTTGAAGATTTTGACTCACTTTCTAATGGTGCGGAAATTGTGGGGGAATACTTAAAAGGTAAGGAATTAGAGTATCAGAGGGTGTTTTTGGCTAGAAGCGATCCAGCATTGAATTACGGTTCTGCATCAGCTGTCTTAATGGCAAAGTGCGCTCTGTTTGATTTACAGGTATTACAAGAGAAAACTTCAGTTGAAATATTACCAATAATTGGTGTTGGAAGCGCTCCTTTTAGAGGAAATTTTAGGCCAGATAATGTAATGAACTGTGGTGAGGAATATCCTAGCGTTCAAACATTCACAGCCCAATCCTCTTTTAAGTATGATCACCAATTCAGAGATGTATTTAATGCAATTGATATGTTGAACTACTCTAAAAGAGGGGCTGCTCTGGTAATAGATAAGAAGCTGGCCAGTATGTTTATTAGAAAGATAAAAGACGAATATGAAAAACAGATAAGTACGGTACCGGATTTAATAAATAAGGTTTCTTCTTACGTACCTGCTAGAAGGGCCAGAAAATTGCATGTTGGATTATTTGGATATGCACGATCATTAAAAGGAATAAAATTACCTAGGGCAATTAAATTTTGTGCGGCGTTTTATTCTATTGGTTTGCCTCCGGAATTGCTTGGGTTGAGTGGTTTAAATGAGAAAGAATTTGATAAACTACATGAACTTTATAATAAGATAGATGAAGATCTAAAAGAATCTGCAAAATTCCTAAATATTAAAAATTTGCATTTGTTACCTAAAGAAATTCAAATTGGGGTAAAAAAAGTACTTCAATTTATAGAATATGAAGAAGATGAAGCTTATTGCGATGTTACAGGCAGAATACTCAACAATTTGAGAAAGGAACATGATGCGACTATTTCTGAGGATGTTAAACGAGCAGCCTGGATGAGAAAGTTTTTAGGGTAGAAAAAAATAACTAGGTAGGCCTGGTATTTATCCAAATACTGCAATTAAAAGTAGCCTTTGTAAGAGAAATAAAAAATAATAAAAAGAAAAAAAAGAATTATCTTTT
>JACPAS010000013.1 GCA_016180665.1 Microcaldota archaeon | reverse complement strand
TGTAGCTGCTAGAAATATTGCAGCTTCAGAAAGAATGAAAACTAAGTGGGCTGATCCAGAGTTTAGGACCAGAGCTGAAGAACGAGCCAGAGTTAGATTTAAAACTATGTGGGAAACTGGAGAATTCAAGCCGCAGCCAAAAAAAGAAAAACCACCGAAGGAGCCAAAATCAAAGGAGCCAAAACCAAAAGATGCAGGAATACGTAAATTATGGGCAACTCCTGAATTTAGGGCAGGTCATGCTGCAAGGCATAGTAGAAGAATGAAAGAAAAATGGCAGGATGAAGCCTATAGAGAAAAAATGCTACCTGCTCTAGAAGAGGCAGGAAAAAAAGGTTTGGAAGGAATCAGAGTTTTATGGCAAGATCCAGATTATAAGGAAAGAAAAAGAAAAGAGGCATCTGCAACATTGAAGAGGCTATGGAAGGATGAAGAATATCGTAGAAAAGTTATAGCCAGAAGTTCAAGAATATTAACTAAATTAAGAGAAGATCCAGATTTTGTAGCTAAAGGGAACAAAGCCAACAGCAAAAGGATGAAAAAACTCTGGGAAGACCCGGAGTTTAGAGCAATGAAGATAGAGCATCATAAAAAAGTTATGAGTAGATTATGGGCAGACCCAGTCTACAGAGAAAGACAATTGGCCAGACTACGGAGTTCAAATGCAGAACGATCTAGGCAAGCATCTGTTAATCGTTTAGATGCTGAAGTATCTGGTGGTTTTGTATTAGAAAAAGGAAGGAAAGCTGATCGGTCAGTAGCAGTTCCAATAGTAGTTCCAGATATGGAGAGAGACCTGGATATTGTCTCAGCAATCAGAAGAGGTTTAAAACTCTTACCACCTTACCAATGTGTTTTAGTATGCGAGTTCTTTGGCATTGATATGGATCATGAAGACGCTGCAATAAGAGAAGCTATTGAACTTGGTCCAACTAGAATCAAAAAAGAGATTGAGGCAGCTCTTCTAACTTTAAGACAAAATCCATACTGGAGAGAATTAATTGGAGAAGAAGATGAATCTGCCACAGTAAAAGAAGAAACTAAAGTCTATGAGTGCTAACTATACCAACTACATTTTGAACGATTGGAAAAAGGGGCAAAAAAACTTTTTCCAATATTTGAACGATTTTTCGTTCAAACGATACGGATTCCAGAGAACTGCGTTCTCTGCCTCCGATTGAAGCACATTTGCTTCAATGGACTATAAAACACTGCAGTGTTTTATCAGTCTCCAAGAATTCCATTCTTGCAGATTGTTAGGCGCTACGCACTAAGAATCTATTCGATTAGTTTCGAAATGCAGACCTTGCGCACTGCTCGATGAATCAAAGTCGTTTGTTGATTTCGGTGCGCGTGTTTAATAGAAAGTGTAGCTAACTATTGCGGTGGAGCTTCAACTTGCTGGAAATATTTCTTAAACTTCTCAGTTACAAAAAGTCTAGATGTCCTTCCAGCCTTTTTAGCAGTTACAAATCCTTTTTCAATAACCTCATGAACATCCTGATAAATTTGGCTTCCAATTTTATTTGCCAGATCGGACTTTAAAATCCCATCCTTCTTGGCAATATAAGCCAAAGTACGCAGAGCATTCTTACTTAATTCCGTATCCTGTGCAAACTGTTTCACACGCTCAACATATTCGTTTCTGACTCTCATCAGATACTTATCCCCAATTGTAATAATCTCAATTGCACTCCCACTATTCTCATATTCTTTCCTAAGTTCCTCAACCAAATTCTGCAAATACCCCAAAGCGCCAATTCCAGTAAGCGTTCTAAATTCTTCTAAGCTCAACTCCCTTGCGCTTATAAATAAAGCTGCTTCAATGATTTTCTTCTCGTTTAGGTCTGCCATGGATCTTCACTTCATATATCAACCTAAGTCTTTCATTTATAAGTAGTTTCTGATTTTCTTTCTATTCTATAAATAGTAACTTCTCTAATATCTGTATTTACATAGTAACATATTCTATATTTTCCTACTCTTATTCTAAAACAATCCTGCAACCCCTCAATTTTAGAGAAATCAAACTCCTTAGCTGGCCAAGGATTTACCTCAAGCACATTAAAAGCAATCAGAAATTTATCTTTTGTTTTCTTATCTAAATCTTCAAATAACTTTTTTGCTTTTTTACCTATGAGAACTTGAAACATTAAACTACCCTTTCAAATTTCTAATATTGGTTCTTTCTTCCTTTAATGCTTCTTCTAAATCTTTTTTATGCTCCACAAGTTCCTTAGGTGTAAGCTTCTCAACTGGTATAACAGCATATTCCACTGTTATGAGATCCTTTCTCATTGATTTTAGTTCGTTATAAATCATTTCCAGAGTTACATTTTCCATTCTTCACACCCTAATTTAATTATAATCTTTCCAATTTAAATTCCTTTTCTAGCGTAGTTAATCAGATATTTACTATAATCAACCTTATCTCCCGTTGTCTTTCCATTAATTACGCTAATAATTTTTTTAACTATTTGGGTTGATCTTTTTTTGCTGGTTTCAATCTCAACTGGCTTTAATTTATAATTATTTACGACATTCTGCGTGCAGTAGTCCAGCATCTCAGCCAAAACATTTTCCTCTACTTTTTTATTTGAATACTTCCTCTTAATCAGTCTTCTTCTTAAAATATCTGGACGGCATCGTAGAACAAAAATAAAATTAACCGGCAACCTAAATTCGCACAATAAATGATTTTCAATTATGAAACGTTTCTTTTTTTTAATTTTAGTCAATATTATTTTTTTTAGTTTTCTTACATCTACTTCGCTTTTTTTATTTTTAATTCCTAAAGCGATTTTCTTCACATTAATTAGCTCTAGATCTAGCTCCTTAGCAAGCAATTTACTAACTGAGGTCTTCCCGGTTCCAGGAGAGCCAGTAATTAAAATTCTCATTTTTTCAACTTCCATTTCTCCATTTATAAACTTATTTAATCTAAACTATTTTATGGAAAAATCTTTATTTGTTGAATTGTTGGGAGATACACCGTTAATACGACTGGTTGATTTTCTTATTGAAAATAGTATCTTTGATTACTCTAAAACCGATTTGGCGGAAAATACGGGCATCTCAAGAGCTTCATTATATAAGATATGGCCAATAGTTGAGAAATATAATCTAATGAAAAAAAGCCGGACAATAGGAAACACTACTCTATATATTTTGAATAGGGAAAATCCGCTGGTCAAACAGCTTATTACGCTTGATCTAAAAATATCAAAAGAATTTGCAGAGACTCTGGTGCAAAAAGAAATTCTTATTGCAAAATCCAAATAGAGCATGTTTCAAATTAACTTAAGTTGCTCCGCCGTCCTAACCTTAGATTATGCTTATAGACGGACTTTACTTGTTGCTATCGCAACAAGAGCAGTATTTTGTCTTTCTTTTGTGCAATTTGCAACGCGCTACCAAATAATATTACAACTCTTTCCCCAAAACTAAGAAATACTTTTTAGCCAATATCAATGTTTCCTCTCCCTTTTTCGTCAATCTATAATACTTTCTTCTCTCTTCAAACTCAGACTTAATCAAATCCTCAGCCTCCAATTTATAGAGAACTAAATAAATCATAACTTTCCCAGGTCTAAAAAAGTAGCCCTTTTCAATCTCATCATCCAACATATATGCATAAGCCTTTCCACTTTTTTTAATTATAGAAAGAATGTAAAGCCATAAATTTCCAAAAGTGAGGAGTTGCTTTAATCTTTTAAGTGGCTTCGTTTTCAAAGGTTCCATATACTCTTCTACAAAGATAAGGCTATTAAATATATTCGTCGTTCTCTTCACATGCTTAGGAAAATTGCCCTATTCACAGTTCTAATCTTATCCATATCTTTCTCAGACTGGACAAAATTCTGTTCGGATTCCTTTTTCAATTGCTCTATCTTTCCAATTATGGCACTACTAACCACAGTTCTCCTGGCTTTAATGCACATGCTAGCAACGGCCATTAGCTCCCCTCCCTTAGAAGCATGGGTAAAAACAGAAATGAGAGAATTAATTGCAGGTTTTATAATATTCATAATTGTCATTGGTTTGGCCTTTGGCACAAATAGTTTAACATTTATTTTAACTGGAAAATCTGATACAGACCTTTCTAAAGAAGCTATAACAAACTTGGATAAACTGCTCTCCCACCTAAGAAGTCCTTACGAATCAATACTAAAAGCTACACACTATATTGGCCTGTTAAGTGGTTATTCCTATTCTTATCCAGTTCCCTTATGGTATGCTTCATACACATATATGGATGCGCCTTATTCCGGTTTAGGTCCGCTTTCTACATTTCTTCATCAGGCAGCACAGGGTCTAAACAATGCAATTTTTCTCTATACGGGACTAAAAGTCCTTCTCAAATTTTTTACCTCAGATGCCTTTTCAATAACATTTCTTTCAGTTGGACTTGGATTTAGAGTATTTCCATTCACACGTCAATTAGGTAATACATTGATTGCTTTGTGGATTGGTGCAACAATTCTATTCCCAACATCAATACTCATCATGTCCATTATGCATGATCAGGTTGTAGGTGTAAATGCTGCACCTAAAATCAGCAACTTCAATCCCATGATTCTAAAAATTCCCGCTGGTTTTGGTGAATTGTGCAGTAACGAGTGGATCAGAGGATTCACAGCTACCAGTGAAATAGGTTGGGGATTAATCATCTGTCTTCCTCTGGCGATAACCGGTGTCGGCTTCCAGGTATGTTGGGAAAATGTAACTGAAGTTGTGTACCCCATAGCTACAATGGCATTTCAACTGGCCTTCGGTACTTTGTTCCTTACGCAAGCTCTTACTTCAAGCTTAAATGTTGAAATAATTTTCAGAATAATTGCAGACTTCCTCGAAGACGTTAATGTTATAATCATCCTATCTTACATTGATTCATTTGTAGTTGCAATAATAACAGTTGTCGGAACCAAGAGCATTTCTACGGCCCTTGGTGGTGAATATTATTTGGTTGGTTTACAGAGGTTAGTCTAATG
>JACPAS010000079.1 GCA_016180665.1 Microcaldota archaeon | reverse complement strand
CAGGATTTTTCAATTCAAAACTAGCCAACATCTTTTCCATTAATGGTTTGTATTTTTCTTCTTTTCCTTTTTCAATCCCATAATTAAGTCTGTAGGTTTTGTAATCTTTCTGGAACATTACTGTCTTATAGTACATTGGAACAGGATCTTCTGGAGCTAGGACTCCTTCGATTTCAAGGGTTACTGCAGGCTGGTCTGCAAATGTTATTTTCTCGCTCTTGAGAACTTTATCACCTTCAAACATCAGGGATTTTTCAAGAGACTCTAAATCATCTAAGGATTTGTAATCACCATCTAAAACTTCAATTATCAATTCGTCTAAAACATAATCATTAGAAGTTTCTTTTTTGGAGGTAAATCCAACAAGATCAGGCTGCTCTGCTAAATTCCAGTCTTCTGGATAATCTATTGAATAGAGAGGTGAGGAATATTTTTTGTAAACTACATCTTTTACCGTTCCACCTTCAGAAGTCGTAGCTGGAACCGTGCAACCTAAAAGTAGAAGACCAAATAATAAGCCAAACCAGATGCGTTTCATAGAGTAATTTAGGCAATCCTGTTTAAAAATATCGCAGGAGGCAAGTGAGAAAACCTTTTTATTCCAGATGTTAAATCTTATTATGACATCCAAATCCAGTCAGAGTTTAAACATACCTAAAATAACGGATTCAGTGGCGGTCGTAATTCCCACTTTAAACGAGGAACAAGGAATCGAAGTAACAATAAATTCAATTCCGAAAGAGGTATCAAATCTACCTGTTTTTATTTATGTTATTGATGGGGGGTCTACTGATAAAACCATAGAGATAACGAAAAAAACTGGTGTGACTACCTTCCATCAAACTACAAGAGGGAAGGGCGCTGCAATTTTAGAATTCATTGGCCAGATTGAACCCGAGATTATTGTCCTTATTGATGGGGATTCTACTTATGAGGGAAAAGAATTACAGAAATTAGTAGGTCCAATTTTAGAGGAGAAAGCAGATATGGTCGTCTCCACACGGTTTGAAAAGATGGAATCAGGAGCAATGTCTTCATTCAATAAATTTGGTAATTGGATTTTTAGAACAATTCTTGGTACTTATGGAATAAAAATTGAGGATATGCTTAGTGGTTATCGTTCATTTAGAAAAAGCAAATTTCTGGAACTTGCTCTTGGAAATGTAAGCTTTGAGATTGAGACTTATTTAACTTCTGAGGCAATACGACATAGGTGGAAAATTTTAGAGATCCCACTCCCATATTATAAGCGAAAGGGGAAAACCAAACTGAATCCGATCAGAGATGGTTGGTTGATACTACGTGCGATTGTTACGATGTTGATAAGACTTAAGCCAGTTCCGTTCTTTTCTTCTATTTCGATTCTTCTGTTACTGCTTTCTATTTATCCAACTGCACTAGTTACTTATGAAAAATTTGTCTTCGGAGAGATCGAGCACCAGCCCTCCGTGGTCCTTGCAGCATTTTTAATAATTATGGCAGTACAGTTCTTCTTTTTCGGAGTTATGATGCATCTCCAGTTAAGTTCAATGGATTAAACTTAGTATTTTTTCTTCAGACAGCAGTCTTGTAGACTCTACAGAACTAGAAAGCTTCAGAACCTATTTATACAGTAATCATGGCTTTCAGATTAGTATTAGCAGAGTTAGAACGTATCCTGAAGTTGGGGGCTGGTCAAAAAGGGTTGCAGATGTTGAGTTGTACTACTGTAACTAGAATTGCTTCCCCCACATTTGTTTGGCCAATTTTCCCGAGTACATATATCGATCTAGTTCTTTTTCAGTTCTCTTTCTTTTTTCCCTGTGTGCAATTAAGAAAGAATTTACTCTTTCAATTAGAATTTGTTTAAGCTCACCGGTCAAAAGTTTTCCGGTATGATAATCGTGCTCGATCACACGTAATTTTGGATCGCTAGGTTCGAATAGGATTTTCAACCATTGAAAGCTAACGTCTACTTCTGGATTGCCACCCATTCTTCTATGTTCTTCTACAGTTGCCTGACCACCTGAGAATGCGTATTTGTTTATTTTGTTTTTAACTTTTTTTTCATCATCATCCAGCCAGATTGCAGTATCAGCAAGGGATGAGCTCATTTTTCCATAAGTACCTGTTAAGGACGGTAAGAATTTGCTGTAGAGTGTTGCAGTCTTCTTAAACCCCAAAGATTCTGCAATGTCCCTCTGCATTCTAAAGTAGGGATCTTGATCGATGGCACATGGAACCAGACAACGTTTTTCTTCAAAGAAGGTGGTTGCGATTTGATATACCGGATAGAAGGTTAAGCCAAGGTTTGTTTCATTTTGGAAGCCAAAGGTAGCGCGCGCTGTTGAGAGAGTTATTTTTTTAGCAATCTTAAGTAAGAGCGGATAAGTATTCTTTATGTATTCACTGTCTCTAAAAATAAATGTTTTGTCTGGATTGAAGCCTAGTGCTGCAATGTCTATTAGATTTTGTTTTGTGTGATGATCAATATCCTCCCATTTTGCATCCTGTTTGTAGACGAATTTTTCATCATCTGTAACCTGTATGTGGAGGTTCAGATCAAATGTGTCCTGTAGCCATTTGTTAAAGAGTAATGGAACTAGATGGCCTATGTGCATCGGGCCACTCGGCCCCCTTCCAGTGTATATGAAGAATCCCTTACCTGATTCATAATCGTTCAGGATTAAGTCAAGATCACGATGGGCATATACAAAATTTCTTCTAATCATTGGGTGAAGACGCTCGCCGCTTAATTTCTTAACTCTACTAAGTAGGATATGATCTAATCTTTTTACCCCGAATTGGTGAAGGAGTTTATCATAATCTACTGGGCCTGAGACTTCCCAGGGGGTAACATTGAAGGTTTCTTTTGTTCTGTGGCTTTCTTCCATAACTTCAATTCTGATTCAAGGTTTAAAAGGATTAGTAACGTGTTAGTATTATGCTTAAGGATTTCCAGCTTCTTGAAAAAAATGGATTTGAACTTTTGCCTTATGGGGTGGGAAAAACATTTGAAGAGTGCGCTGCCATTGCAAAAAAAATAAAATACCCTGTTGCTTTAAAATTAATTTCTCCTGATGCGACCCACAAAACCGAGGTTGGGGGAGTAAAGATTGGAGTCAACAGCGATGAAGGATTGTGCGTCGCTTATAAGGATATGGTTAATTCTGCGAAGAAGCACAAAATAAAAATAGATGGAATTTTAGTCCAGAAAATGGCCAGGAAGGGAATTGAGCTAATTATTGGTGGGAAGCTGGATCAGCAGTTTGGACACATGATCGTTTTGGGTTTAGGTGGAATTTATGTCGAGATTTTCAGGGATATTAGCGCAAGATTGTGTCCCATTAGTGCGCGAGATGTTGATGAGATGATTGCTGAATTAAAGTCACATCCACTGATTACCGGGGCAAGAGGAAAGAAAGCAATAGCAATCAAAGATGTGCGGAAAATTATGCTTAGTACTTGTAAATTTATGGCTAGGGAGAAAATAAAGGAAATTGACATTAATCCGCTTATTTGTGATGAGAAAGGATGCGACATAGTAGATGTGAGGTTTAAGAGGTAGTGCAGACATGGCAACCAAAATTAAAAATTTAAATTATATTTTCAATCCGAAATCAATAGCAGTCATTGGTGCAAGCCAAATAGAGGAAAAGGTCGGTGGAGTGGTCTTAGGAAATTTAGTTAATGGAAAATATAAGGGAAAAATAATCCCTGTAAATCCAAAGTATACTGAGATCCTGGGGCTGAAATGTTATTCTTCTCTTTCTGAGTTTGGCAGGGTTGATTGTGCAATAATTACTACACCTTCTGCAATCGTTCCGCAAATAGCAGAAGAATGCGGAAAATTGGGCGTTAAGAGTTTGATCGTATTGAGTGGCGGATTTGGGGAAGTTGGAAATAAAGATCTTGAAACTAGATTGAGAAATGCCGTAGCCAAATATGAAATGGCACTTATCGGAGTAAATTGTTTGGGAGTTCTGGATACAAAAACTGGAGTAGACAGTATTTTTCTCCCGATGCACAAATTACAACGGCCGCCTGCAGGAGGGGTTGCATTTATCACGCAGAGCGGCGCAGTAGGTTCGTCCGTAATAGACATGGTTGCTTATTATGGAGTTGGTGTGAGCAAATTTATTTCTTATGGGAATGCGACTAACCTGAACGAGATTGATTGTTTAGAATTTTTGGAGCAGGACTCTGAAACAAAGCAGATTATTCTTTATATTGAAGGGACAAAAGATGGAAAGAGACTGTATGAAGTAATGAAACGAATAAATCGGAAAAAGCCGATTGTTGTTTTGAAAGCAGGGCGAGCGGAAAAAGGATCTAAGGCAGCGTTCTCCCATACTGGAAATCTGGCGGGAAATTATTTAGCTTATAAGGCAGCTTTTAGGCAGGCAAAAATAATTGAAGCGGAGAATTTGGACGAATTATTTGACTTTATTAAGATATTTAATCAGCCTCTGCCTGTAACGGGCGGAATTGCGGTTCTTACTAATGGGGGCGGACTAGGGATAATCACAACTGATGCAATTGAAAGTAGCGGATTGAGGCTTGCGGATTTTTCTGCCCGAGCGAACAACACACTAAAGAAGATACTTCCTCCTTATGCTAGTGTAAATAATCCGCTTGATCTTATTGCTGATGCTAAGCCTGAATTATATAATAGCGCAGTTGAAGTTTTGATGGAAGACGCAACTGTGGGTGCACTGATAATAATAGTGCTATTCCAGGTTCCTGCAATGAATGAAAGCATAATCGAAGTATTGGAACGCGCTTCAGGAGATAGGAGAAAGCCAATTATAGTTATTGGAGTAGGCGGCGAGTATGTAAGTAGATTTAGAAGGGAATTGGAAAGGAGAGGCGTTCCTACTTATGGTTCTCCGCAAGCAGGAGTAGCAGCATTGAAAAAGTTTTTTGAGTACTCTAAGTTTAAGGGTGTTCTGAAGGAGTAGCAACTCCTGGAGAGGAACCCGACCAATCTTCAGGTAATCTAAAAGATAATAAAGAAGTTGGCAAATTTGGAGCTTCTTCATTTCCGAAAAATGAGGGGGACGCCCCAAATGTATTCATAGTTACACTACCGCAAGAGTACGTATTAGTATGATGACGAACAGATTCCCAGGTTGTTGCATGTACTTTGTTAAGATAGAATGAAGTTGGTCCAAAAGAACGCCAGATTGGATAGATGCCTGCTTCATCCATACGCGAAAGCCATGCAGTATCAGTGCGTTCAGAGTTTACCTCTTTTCCGCCTTCAAGCATCACCGGAATTCCTGTTTTTGGATCTAGGATTCCAGCACCACCATCCGGAAGAAAATTATTTATTACAGTTATTTTTGATGAGTAAAACACAACGTAAGTGTTGGTTCTTTCAATGCACCTCAAAGTTACAAGCAGACCAACATCAGATGCAAACGCATCTCCATCTGTAATCCTTGGGTCATTAAGTGCTCCATAGGGAATGAGTAACTTGCGCGAGAAATGTGAATTAGTTACAACCAGATCTTCTTTTCCAAAACGCCTTGTTCTTGAATCAGGATATGCAAGAAGTTCTGCTGCCCAGACATTCAATGTGTATCGACATCCCATTCCATTCCGCTCCAAGTAGTTTAAAAGTTTGGCAAGAAGAGCATGCGGGGGAAACATTAGCCCATGCGGCTCTAGAATTTGTCTTGCCTTTGTAAATGGCTCCTCGAGCCAGGGAAGACCACCAGAAAGTCCCGACATATGCCTATTTTGTTTGACAACATGCAAGTGTGTAAAAGAAGCCATACTGTCATTCTTTATAACTAAATATATAAAAAACTTGGTTCGGAAACGCTTACCTTCACGAGCTTTCTGCCGATCAGCAGTCACTTCAAATCAAACTACCAGATTATATAAATCAGTTTTTCCATTATCCAATTCCTTAATTGTTGTTATTGTTTTTTCAGTAATTCTTCTCAGGGCTTCTTCGGTGTTATAAGCCACATGAGGGGTAATGATGACATTGTCTCTTTGGAGAAGCATATTGCCTATAAATGCCCGCCTGATTTTTTCTGCATTAACCTTCTCTTTAAGGACATCACTTTCATGCGCGATTAGATCCTCTGCCTCCACAACATCAAGTGCCGCGCCTGCGACATGGGTTTCTATTGCTTCGGCTAGTGCAACCGTATCTACTAAGCCCCCCCTGGCAGTGTTTACTATATACACCCCTTTTTTCATTTTTGAGATCGCTTTTTTATCTATTATGTGGTATGACTCTTCAGTAAGCGGCAGCTGCAATATTATAACATCGGACTGCTTGAATAAATCCGAAAGTCGTACGAATTTTACCCCGTATTTCGCAACAAGCTCTCGGATCTCGCTCCTATTATAAGCTATTATTCTCATTCCGAGGACGTGCGCAATTTTTATTACATGCGACCCGACTCTCCCAGTACCGATTACCCCCAGAATCTTTCCACCCGCTTCATTGCCTTTTAAATCAGTAGACCCTATGTCAATATGCTCTCGCAAGCTATTTTCGCACATCTTAAACTTTCTGAGAAGTGCAAGCATCAATAATACAGTAAACTCTGCCACACTTTCAGTGCCGTAGTCAGGAATATTATAAACTCTAACCCCTTTAGTTCTGCAGGTTTCTATATCTATATGGTCATAGCCCGTTGATTGAGTAACAATGTATTTCAAG
>JACPAS010000078.1 GCA_016180665.1 Microcaldota archaeon | reverse complement strand
AACGGCATAAGTTTGAGTAAATACTGGTGAATTGTTGTATGGCAGATGTAAACCCAACAAGAATGGAGCTAATGAAAACAAAAGAAAGAATAGCGTTAGCTAAAAAAGGCCATCGCTTGCTTAAACAAAAAAGAGATGCATTAATTCTCGAATTCTTTAAAGTTCTAAAGAAAGCCCAGGACCTAAGAGGAGAGCTTACAAAAAAAATTACTGCTGCTTATGAGTCAGTTGCAATCGCGGAGTTATACCACTCAGTTAATGAATTGCAGAATATTTCTCTAAGCATAAAAAAACAGATCGATATTGACATTGAAGTGAAAAACGTAATGGGTGTTAAGATTCCTTCAATAACTGCCCAGATGGATTCTACGCCATTCATAAAACACCCACTCTACTCAGTAGTTGGAACTAGCGCAAAAATAGACAAGGCAGTTTCCGAGTTCGAGGAAATTCTTCAGATGGTAATTCGATTAGCAGAAACTGAAACCGCGATTAAAAGATTAATTTTAGAAATTGAAAAAACAAAAAGAAGAGTTAATGCTCTTGATTATATTCTAATTCCGAAATTAGAACAGCAGAAACGAGACATTGCTTTCAGGCTTGATGAGATGGAACGTGACTCTTTTGTTAGCTTGAAGGTAATCAAGCGTAAGTTAGAAAGGGAGAAAACAACCTGATTATCAATTCTTAAAAATATCATAGAAAGTCTTACAAAAATTTTCTTTTGCAATCTCAAGTTCTTCATTTCCAGTTTTTGTAATCGAATATTTTTTCCCCCCTTTTGAATCAGCTTTAATAGCTCCTTTTTCAACTAATTGTTTTAATGCTGGGTAAATGGTTCCAGGTGTAGGTTTGCAACCCTTTCTTTTTCCAATTTCCTCGGCAATTTCAGATCCAGTCATAGGTTTCTTGTGAACTAACCAAAGGATTAGGAATGATAAAAACCCCCTCATGTCACAAGCATGCTCATTTTCCATATTAATTTTCACCCAGTAATACTATATACTGCTCCAATTAAGTCTTCCGGATTTTACTTTGGTGTACTCATCACGCTGCTTCGCAGCTATTCGTTTTAATTTTTCCACTGTTTCAATGAGATTAGGTATTTACCAAACCTGGAAATGTGCGATAGCACATTTCAGTATCTTCCAGCTATTCCACGATCCGAATTATTTATTTGGGTCAGTATATAATATTTTTGACCAGCAAACCTTTTTAAATTGTATTGTACATCCAATATTGTATGTCCAATAGTATATTGGACCAATAGAGGTGTAAAAATGTATGGAAGCTGTGAAGTAGATGAAGAGTGCAGATCTGAATCTGCATGTGGGGAATACAAATGCAGAGAAATAAGCTATGTAAATGCATTGGCTCACTGGGCAAAAGTTGAGTTGCTAAAGGAAAAAGTAAAGGAGAGAGTAAATGCTCAACATGGGGCAAAACTTGACAAAGTAGCAGATCTAATTTCAGAAATTATTGCAGAAAAATCCAAAAATGTTAAAGATCTAAACAAAAAAGATCAGGAACTTAAAACTGCATTTGAGGAGCTAAAATTCTCTTCAAATTAATTTTTTTCTTTTAATATTTTTTTAAGCACACTTTACAGGGGGTTTTATATGAAAATTGAATGGGGAAACAAACATACCTCGAAATTAATAACGAACGTTGGGCTTATAACTTCAAACGGCCCTCACGGCCATAACATAATGGCCGCAGAATGGACTCATCACATTTCATATGAGCCAGGTTTATTAGCAGTTCACCTATTCAAAAACCATGCAACTACTGAGAATATACTTGAAACAAAGGAATTCGGCATTAGCATTGCTTCTGTTGATCAAAGTATGGCAGCTAGTATTGCCGGGGGAAAAACAGGGAAAGAAGTAGATAAAATTTCAGTTCTAAAAGATTTAGGAGTTGAATTTTACAGTGCTAATAAAATCAATACTCCAATGGTAAAAGGAGCTGCAATGAACGCTGAATGTAAACTAATCAAATCAATCGAACTAGGAGATCACCTAATGTTTGTTGGGGAAGTGGTTGAACTTTCAGCTACAGATAAAGAACCCCTAGCCTATCATGCAGGGAAATACTGGAAAATTGGTGAAATAATAGAAAAACCTGGGCAAGAAACATTAGAAAAATTTGAAGAACTAGTTAAAAAATACAAAAAATAAGAAAATCTAGTAGTTAACTGTATCCAAAACCTGCTTCATTTTGCTATAACCCTGGGCTCCAACAACAGGAACTACATAATATTTTCCTTCTTTTTCCTCAGCAAGGTTTGGTACTTTAGGTGGATCAGCTAAATTCAACGCATCAGTTACCTGCTTTAGTTTGGCCATTTCCACTTTGTCTTTTGGAATAGCTAAGAAATAAGTAGGAGTTCCAGTACCAACAACTGCCTTATAATAGCTAAGTAAGGACTTTAATTCAGGATCTTTCGAAGCCCCATCTATACATTCTGCAAATTGATCTTTGTTAAGACCAACATTCTCTGCAAATTTAACCAGATTATCCCTGTTAAATGTACCTTCGTTCTCCCCTTCCTGATTCTTAAATAATTCATCGTGATAATCGTAAAATTTATTCTGGTCTTTTGCACATAAAACGGCCTCAGCTGCATCAACGGATTCTTGACCCAGGAAAGCAACAGGATAATAAATAAATTTAGCTTTTCCAGTATCTACAAAATCTGCTTTTATTTTCTGAACAGCACCTTTGGAATCACCATACTGTGGCCCACCATATTCTCTTCCCCATGCAATTCCACAGAATGGACATTGAAAGTCAGAAAATTCAATTACTAAAACTGGTGCTGATACATCACCTAAAAATTCTAGTTTACTTAAATCAGGCAGTTCTGTTTTTCCCAGTTTAACCTGATTGTTATTTTGTTCATTCTGATTTTGTTGGTCTGTACTATTTTTTCCAATTAATCCAAATCCACTAGTGTAAACAGACAATGCAACTATAACTACCAAAACAACAACAGCTGCTTGGTAAACCATGTCTCTACCTATTGTTATTTTATCATCTTTTTTCGCTACATTCTCATCAGTCATAATTTCGCCTGCCATAATTAGAACAATACACATTTTTCTATTAGAAGGTTTTAAAAGCTATCATAATCCAAACTGGAAACCTTAATATAATATATCTTCTTTCTCATTCTATGCTCTCGCATAAACTTATAGTATTCGGAATTTTTCTATCATTATTAATTGTAGGTTGCACCAAGCAGTCAGAAATCGAAAAATCTTCAATCGACCAGAAAGACCAATCTGAAACTCAATCTCAACAATCTAAAGTTCAACCAGAATCTAAAGAACCAGAAGAATTTGGGAATATGGCTGAAGAATGTAAAAAATATCCACTTCCTCCGGATTGCAACATGATTCCTTATCCTGAGATGCGCGTCTATTGTGAGAAATGCAAAGAATTAGGTGCAGCAACCGAATCACCAGAGTTATTTACTTTCCCAGAACCACCTACTAAAAGTGATGATAAATTTATTATTGCAAATCCCCTAGACCTTAGCCAAATAAAAAGCTTTTCAAAATTCCGCAGTTGCGTTGGCCATGATTACAGCGGTGTTAATACTGAAGGGGAAAAAGAAGCACTCAGATCGATGAAGCATTATATTACACCGCTTGAATCTGCTAAAAAGGCAGACATATTTGCTCCATTTGACGGAAAAGTTAGTGAAATAGAAGATTCATACCCAGGCAAACAGATTTACCTATCTTCTAATGCCGCAGGTGGATGGCAATTTATTTTTTTCCACGTCAATCTCAATTCCGAAATAAAAGTAGGCTCTGAAGTAAAAGCAGGGCAGAAAATTGGTTCTGCTGAGTTAACTCCTGGCGGTAGTTTCGATTATGGTTTAAAGAATTTTGGGTTCCAACAAGTCTTCGACTCACCATTCTTACACATGAATGATTTTGTTATTGAAGAATACGAAACAAAAGGTGTAACCCAAGAAAACATAATCATTTCTAAAAAAACCAGGGATTCTGAACCTTGTAAACTATCTGGTGTTGTTGAGCAAGGTGATGCTTTTTTTGCTGGCTATCCAGAAGAAGACGTAGTAATCTTGAAATCTAAATAAATTTTTTTGCAAAAGCCAGAGGTTTTAAAACATATCTATAGATAATAATATTGTCGAGAAGATAAAACTAGCTTTTTCTTGCTGATACATATCCTGAGAAAAGAAATCTTTTCTCAATCTATCCACAACCATCAGATGAACTTTAAGGTGGTTGATGAGAGAAACTTAGTTGGTTGTGCATATGGCAACATTGGATAAAGCCATTATAGCTTCGTATGAAAAAAATGGTAAAAGATTTGAGCTTTACGTCGATCCAGATATGACTTACATGTATACTGAAGGTCGAAAGCCTGATCTAAAAAACATCCTAGTGGCAGAAGAAATTTATTCTGATGCAAGAAAAGCAGAAAAGGCAAAATCTGAAGACGTTCAGAAGATATTTGGTACTACAGATATCATGAATATTTTAGATTTCATTCTTAAGAATGGGGAAGTACAATTAACTACAGAGCAAAGAAAGAAAAAGCAAGAGGAAAAATATAAACAGATAGTTGCCATTCTTTTAAAAGAAGCAATTGATCCAAGAACGAATGCACCCCATACTCAACATAGAATTGAATCTGCTTTGGAAGAAGCAAAAATTCATGTAGATCCATTCAAAGATGGAAGAGAGCAACTTAACGATATAATCAAAGCTTTAAGACCAATAATACCGCTCAAATTCGAAAAAGTAAAAATCGCAGTCAAAGTTCCCTCAGCATTTGGATACAAAACGTATGGGACACTCAAATCCTACGGGATAGAAAAAGAAGAATGGTCAAAAAATGGAGACCTAATAGTTGTAGTAGAGATATTTGGTGGAATGCAAGGAGAATTTTACGATAAATTAAATAAATTGACAAATGGAATGGTCGAAACAAAAATTTTAACCAAATAACAAAAATTTGCAGAATTAGCAAAGGAGTTAAATTTTTTATGAGATGCCTTGAATGCATTGCATTCAGGAGCAGAATAAAAATTAGGTGAAATTTTTATGAGATCGAGAAAATCTCGATTTTTGAGAGAATAAAAATTAGGTGAAATTTTTATGAGATC
>JACPAS010000077.1 GCA_016180665.1 Microcaldota archaeon | reverse complement strand
CTATATTTGTGGGTTTGTCTCTGGCAATAAATCTATATTAGTATGAATATTTTTTTTAATGCTATTTAACCTATCCAGTTTTGCTTTCTTATTAGGATGTTTAAGATGAATAAAGTAAGCAAATTTCTTTATTTCTTCGAAGTTTTCAACTATTAATTTTGCCTTAGCTTTCCCAAAACTGAACGGGTATTTGTCATTCTCATCTCTTTTCATGGTTATCATTTTATTTCCCTTAAACTCTCCGAATTCTACAATAGACATCTTTTCACCCTCTTATATTATATAAAAATAATGACCATTACCATTTAAAACTTCTTTTATTTCTGTGCAAAAACCAGGTAAGCTGAATGTTGAAGCCCAAAATGTTGAGGCCTCATCCCCCTCTCCTTCACATCATATTCTCTTATTATTGATTCCATAGTGAAGATCCTAGAAAAATATTTCTGGCATTCCAAATAAAATCTTTGTGTCTGATCAGTGTGAGGCATATACCCTACCAAAAATCCACCTTTTTTCAGCGCTGAATGTGCAATCTGAACTGCTTTCTCCGCATCCAGCATATCCAGCACAACTAAATCCACATCTTTCTCATCAATCCCTTGTAAAACATCTTTATTCTTCACTTCAACATTTGAGAATCCGGCGTTTGCAACGTTTTCGCCAACAAGTTTCGCGAATTCTTCTTTGACTTCATAGGAATGGATTTTCTTACAAACATTCGCCAACGCAATCGTAAGGAAGCCAGATCCTCCGCCTGCTTCTACAACAACTGATTCCTTACCAATTCCGGTATAGGCGATAACCATTCCAATGTCCTTTGGAAGAATTATGGCTGGCCCTCCCCTCCTTGCTTTTTTATAAATTGCTGGAAAATGAAATTCTGGTTTTCTCATAGTTTTATCTCCTCTAATGAAATTCTTCTGATAAATGGAATTGAATCAAAATCAGAATCAGAACTTATAAACTCCGCATTTTCTACTTTTAGGAAAGTCGCTGCTATTAGTGCATCACTTAATGATAATTTATAATTTACAATAAAATCAGTTGCTTCCACAAAAATATTAGAGGTTAATGGCAAATAATGAACGTTTTCAAGTGAAAGCAGCATATGTAAAATTTCGGTAACCTGGCTATCTTTTCTAATTATTTTCTTTAATACATAAGAACATTCCATTAATGAGACAATACTTGCAAATACCGTAATCGAGCTATTCTTTGCACTTTCAAAAATTTTTGATGAATATGGGTAAAGCCTGTCTGTCTCGTCTACAATTCCTATAAATCCCATTGTATCTAAAAAAATAAGATGCTTCTCCACTTTACCAAAACTCCTTCTGAGCTTCCTTGGATAATTCTAAAGCAGATTTTTTTAATCTAATGTTAAGCTTTTTTAGTTCTTTTAATGGGTCGTTATATTTTTTCTTAGGTTCTATTACTAACCTATGGCCTTCCTTAAACCAAACCACTTCGCTTTCCAGTTCGATACCAACAGCTTCTCTTAATTCTGATGGAATTGTCGACTGACCTTTTTTTGTTACTTTGGTTACGTATTCGTACATAGTAATACTTTTGGCTAGAAAGTATTAAAAATATTGATTTTTCTTACTTATACAAAATTTTCTACTACCTCCCTTTTCTAATAGTAAAAATGTTAACTATTATTAAGAGAATGAACCAAATTGTTTTTTAGGAATTTTTATGCTAATAGGTCTAGTTGGCAAGCCCAGTGTAGGCAAATCAACATTTTTTCAAGCGATTACTTCAATCCCAGTAGCGAGAGCTGACTATCCATTCACAACAATTGAACCAAACCACGGGGTAGGTTACGTAGAAATTGAGTGTGTAGATAAAGAATTTGGAGTAAAATGTAATCCTAGAACTGGTTTTTGCATTAATTCAAGAAGGTTCGTGCCAGTCGAAATCTTGGACGTAGCTGGTCTAGTTCCAGGTGCTCATGAAGGAAAAGGTTTAGGGAACAAATTCTTAGATGACCTAAGAAAAGCAGATGTTCTAATTCACATAGTTGATGCCTCAGGTTCAACAAATGAAGTCGGAGAAAAAGTTCCAGTAGGCTCCTACGATCCGTTAAATGATGTTTTGTTTTTAGAAGAAGAGCTAAACCACTGGATTAAAGGGATTCTAAATGGAAACTGGCAAAAGTTAATTCGCGAAAGTGGAATGAACAAAAAGAATGAAGATCTTTTTACTAATGTTTTCTCTGGTCTTGGGCTTTCCAGATTCGTAATCCAAAAAACCCTTAATTCTCTTGAGTTGGTGGAAAAGAAATTAAGTGAGTGGTCAGAAGAAGAACAGTTCAGCTTCTGTAAAAAAATTGATTGTTGCTTGTTCAGCTGAGGCAGAAATAACTTTGAAAGGAGCTGCAAAAGCAGGTTTTATAGATTATACTCCTGGTGATTCAGATTTCAAAATATTAAAACCTCTAAACGAACAGCAGAAAAAAGCAATGGATTTGCTTTTTCAACTGGTAAAAAAATATAATGGAACTGGGGTTCAAAAAGCTCTAGACGCATCAGTATTTGATTTCCTCAAGTATATTGCCATATTTCCAGGGGGGGTAAACAAACTTGCAGATTCTAATGGGAATGTCCTTCCAGATGTATTTCTGATGCCACCTAATTCAACTGCAGTAGATTTTGCATTTACCCTCCATAGCGATATGGGAAACGGCTTCATTAAGGCAGTTGATGTAAGAACTAAAATGCCACATGGAAAAGAGCATCCGTTAAAACACAGAGACATTTTCGAAATCTTTTTTAAGAAGCCCTGATTAGATTCTTCATGAAAATATTAATTCGTAAAGCAAAATTAACAGATGTAAAAAATCTTGTTTACTTAAGTATAGAGCTACGTCATTTTCACGCCTTACTTTCTGGAAAAAACAAAACCTTAATAGAATTTAAAAAGCTAAAGCCTAACTGGAAATCAATATTTAAAAAATGGCTAATTAAAAATATAAAATCTAAGAATAGTTTGGTTCTCGTTGCAGAATATTGGCGAGAACTTGTAGGTTATTCATTATTTCAAATAAAAGACAACGTCCCAATATATTCAATAACAAAATTAGGACATGTAAGTGACCTTTATATTAAAAAAATTCATAGAGAGAAAGGAGTTGCCTCAAAATTCAAAAAGGAAGCTTTCAAGTGGTTCAAGAGAAAAGGGCTGAAGCAACTCTCTATAATGGTCCATTCAGATAATAAAAAGGCCCATAAAATCTATAGGAAATGGGGCTTTTATGACTATCATACTGAACTGAGAAAGAAGGTTTGATTTCATGTTAATTATCTTAACAACTACTCCGAACAAAAGCTCCGCAGAAAAAATTGCCAAACATTTAATTAAAACCAAACAAGCAGCTTGCGTGAACATAATTAAAATTGAAAATTCTATTTACAGGTGGAAAAACAAGATAAAACAATCCCCAGAATTTCTGCTAATTATTAAAACTAAAAAACCCCTCTATAAAAGGCTAGAAACAGAATTAGCAAAAATCCATCCTTATAAAGTTCCAGAGATCGCCTGTTTAAAAGTTAAAAAAGCAAATGAAAAATACTTAGATTGGCTTAATTCAGCCTGCCTTTAATTTCTCCTTCAATTTTTTAATTGTCCCACTTGTTCTTTTGGAAACTAGCCTCGCTTTCTTTCCATTTAGTTCATTAATCAAGGCTAAAAATCCTAAAACCTCATCAACGCGGTCGCGTGTACATCTAACCATTCCAATTCTCTTAGTAGAATCATATTCAATTAGCTTCAAAGCAACAAATGAAAGTCCGTATTCCCCAAAGAACTTCAATGCCTCAGAGTAAAGACCTCGCTTAAGCTCTTCTTCACTTACTTCAAGGCCTCTCACTTCGAAATGAACATACCTTTTTCTTAATGCTCCTGCTTTAGTCATCAAATCAGCCAAATCTACTTATTTAAATACTATTTCTTAATAATTTAACTATGGCAGAGCGCATTCTAATACTTTCAGGTAGTGAAAATGATAAACCGATTGTAGATAAAGTTACTCAAGTTTTAGACGAGTTTGATGTTTCTTACAAATACGAAACAGCTTCTGCGCATCGTAATCCAGATAAAGTAGAGAGACTAGTTAAAGAGTCAAAAGCAGATGTTTTTATTGCAGTTACTGGCTTAAGTGCAGCTCTACCTGGAGTTGTAGCTTCCAAAACCATAAAACCAGTAATTGGCGTACCGGTAGAATCAAAACTTGGTGGGTTGGATGCGTTGCTTTCAACAGTTCAATTACCTCCTGGTGTGCCAGTTGCCACAGTTGGAATAGACAACGGAAAAAATGCAGCTTTACTTGCAATTTCTATTCTTGCTTTGAATGATAAAAACTTAGAAAAGAAATTAGCTGATTTCAGATCAAAATGGAAGAAATAAAAATAGATTTCATCTAAATTTTATTCTATTTATATGTGGGCCTATAGTCGAATGGTTAAGACGTCGCTCTTACATCTTCTTAATCTAAATGTCTGGAGAGAGAAAACAGCGAAGATTCGCAGTTCGATCCTGCGTGGGCCCATCTGCTTCTTCCGTGTCTTAATTGCAGATTACTCTTTTATAAAATTAGTACCTTCTTCCGAAATGTTCTCTCTGCAAGCTTGCAGGTGGCCGAACAAAAAGATAATATTTCTCAGCACCCTCTAGTTCACCTATTATTCTGTGAACAAATACCCCTACTGGGTCCCCTAGAGTTGGCACTCTAGTCTTAAGATCCTGAAAACTTTCAAATGGTTTCTTTTCTCTTTCTGCGAGTATTAATTCCATATTCTTTTTACCTATCCCAGGCATTAAATCAAGAGTATGGGTTCTTATTGAAATTGGTTTGGCATTATTAACAAATTTTATAAAATCCGCTTCTCTATCCTCAATTGCCTTTCTAAGAACGTTTGGGAGAAAATCTCTAGCAGCATTTGTAAGTTCATTATAATTAATTCTTTTTCTGATTCTTTCTACTTCACTTCTTTCTCCTTTGCCTACGTAAAGTTTTTGTCCGATGCTAATAGAAGTAGGTTTTACAGAAGCTTCAAGAAGTGTGAAGAATTGGACTCCAAGTAACTGAACCAAAGGCTCCTTACGGAGGTCTGAAGCATGCCCTGACGGAAGGTATTCTATTACCCACGCATTATCTTCCATATTTCCACCTTTTAGGAAATTGTTTTGAGAACTGTACTCATCTCTTCTTCCGTCAGATCTACTTTATCCTTTGTCAATATTGCTTTTAAGGTTTCTATTCTTTTTGGTTTTAAATCCACTATTTTAACTGCAGTTTCTAGCGTAACTCTCTCATTTTTCATTAATTCTGCCATCCATTTATCAGCGTCCTTTTTTTCAGAGTCTGCAAATTTATCTAAATATTCAACTGTCTGTTTTTGTTCGTACCCTAGCTCTTCGCTTCCTTCTCTTTTCTTTAATATTTCTTTAACTTCTGCCAAGCTGACTGCTTTTGAAGAATTAACTATCATCTATACACCTCTGTACAATAAATAATCAGGAGACATGTTTTAAATGGATAGGATGCGATACTATGCCTTTCTTTAAATTCCCATCTAATATCTCAACAACGTAAGATTCGCCACGTTTTTCTACAATGACTCCGGATCTGTTGTTGTATCTAGGATTTGGCAAACCGCTAAAATACGGTTTTACGCTTATAATTACCTTCTGTCCTAAAGAGAATGACTTCACGAAATCAGTTACTGTAAATTTCTTTCTCCTTTTTAGTTTACGGGTTTTCTTTGACAGGAAACCTTTTGATCTTTTTACCATTTTCACACCTCTATGACACTAAATTTTATATTTGAGCTAAAAAATAGCAAAATTACATTACCTCTTTTTAAACCTACGTCTTTTTAAACAATTACCTCTTTATAAAGGTAAAAAGATTTAAAAATAGGTGATCATTTGTCAAAAAAGCCTAATTTTGTAATTACTAATATGGTTGCATCTGCAAGTTTAGGGTTAGAACTTGACCTATATGCTTTAGCCCAGAAAATCCGCGAGATCGAGTACGAACCAGAACAATTTCCTGGTGCAATATTAAAATTCAAAGATCCAAAAGCTTCACTACTCCTATTCAAAAACGGTAAAGTTGTATGTGTTGGCTGTAAAAAACGTGAAATAATAGAAAAAACAATTGATAAAACCATAAAAATGCTTACACCTTATGCAAAAAGGATTCTAACAAAAAAGAAACCAGAAATAGAAATTACGAACATTGTAGCATCCGCTTCATTGGATATGGATTTAGATCTATATAAAATCGCATATAAAGTACCTGATGTTGAATACGAACCAGAACAATTTCCTGGTGCAATATTAAAATTCAAAGATCCAAAAGCTTCACTACTCCTATTCAAAAACGGTAAAGTAATATGTGCTGGTGCTAAGAAGGAGAAGGAAATAAGAGACGTTTTGCAAAAGGCCAAAAACCTTCTCAAAAAATATGCTGAAAAACCAAGGTAGCTTCAAATGAGGGTCTTGATCGTCTTACTAATCTTGTTAGTTCTATTCTCACAACCTGTATTTGCGGGTTGTCTTGGTTCTGGTAAAAATAAAGGTTCTTTCGGCCTTAAAGATAAAGAATTCTGTTTAGAAAAAATAAAACTTCCTGATGGTACTATTCGTGAAAGAACTCCAGAAGAGCTGGGCCTATGTTTATATGAATCTGCCCTCACTTGTGCTTACCTCTGCGGTGCTTCTGGCTCGCAAAATAAATGCGATCCATTAATCATAAAAGAAGCTAAAGACATTTGCGATTCAATCGGAAAAATAGAAGATGCCTCTTATTACAAGGCCCAGAGTAATCTTTGTTATGCAGATGTTGCTAAGCACATGAAAGATCTTGGTGATGCAAAAAATGTGTGTAATCAGATCACCACCGCGCAAGGAGACCTTCTCCAGGGTTCTGGAACTAGCAAATCTCTTTGTTTACAGGCTGTTGGAAAAAAACAACTTCTAAACAATTATACGTGTGGAATTGGAATACCTCTTATTTTATTCGGGAGCTTATTATTCATTTTCCGCGTCCATAAGTTCTAATGCTTTTTTAACGCTCATTCCTTCCCTTACTCCTAAATCTTCAGCCCAGCTGGTCACTGTTCTGATTTTTGCTTTCATTACATCATCAACATTTTTTACTCCTGAAACAAATGCTGCAATGTCACCGACTTTTTCTGCAGTTTCTTTGTCTATATAACTGCAAGCAATGTATCCTTTTTTTGCTTTGACAACAATCAATGGAAGATTCCCTAGGTCCTGTCTAACGGCTATGTATTTCCGTCCATCACAATGGACTTCTTCCATCAGAACACCCCCCTCTTTCGTTGAGCCATTTGTTTCTTTTTCTCAAAAATGCCCCTGTGCTTTGCACAGCTGATACAGTAAACAACGTTTCGCTCAACAAAAGTTGAAACATTTTCAACGCCCGCACCTTTTAGATCAGTGCTGAACATACTTCTTTTACTAAAAGCTATTGCCTTATCACGCGGAATTGTCCTGCCGCAAGATTCACAACTGGATAACCGTTCTCTTCCTCGCCTTTTGTTCCCCATAGGTTATACACCCTTTTTCTTTTTTTCTGG
>JACPAS010000076.1 GCA_016180665.1 Microcaldota archaeon | reverse complement strand
ATCGACGTTGCGATTGACCACCCTTATTGATCTTAGCATGAGCATTTGAATTAAGCTTTTTTACGATCTGTATTTGTGTTCCTCTAACTAAAGCAAGTGTAGCCTCTCGTCCATCCATTACTACGACACCATATGAATCAGTAACCTCAGACATTCTTTCCAACGGTTCCAGAAAAAATTTGCTATCGCACCTATATGCGCTGACACTAAGTTTTTGCGGTGGTTCAATCGAAAATAATTCAATATCTACCTTAGCCGGATTATCGGAGACATTTCCCGCAAAAACCGCAATTCCATTTTCAGGTGTTGACTTGTAGATTTTAAAATGCTGAATTACTCTTTCTAATGCGCCTGTTACATTTGTTCTGGTGCTTTTTGATTTTATGTTGCTTGCCTGACTCATCTCTTCTCTTAATTTTCCAGTAGTATCGTGCAACGGTGCACCCGCCCCTATATAAACTGAAATAAGCTCAGTTCCACTACCTCTGAATTCTTTCAACTTGCGCAGCTCTTTTTTGAACCTATAAACTACTTCGCTGTCCATCTGCCAAACTCACCATTAACTTAATACTTCCACTTTGCCATTTTCCAAATAATATTCTGCGCAAACTACCTTTAATTTTCCTTCTTTTTCCAAATGCCTGATAATCTCACTTTTGTTTCTTATATCCTCTACAACGCACCTGCTATTTTCCTTCACACATTCTTCAACTTCCACTTTTTCCCCCCTAGCTTTTTTTACCTTCTGCACAGCAGGTTTAATCTTATCTACAATTGAGGTAATATTGCCTTCTCTATGATCTTCATAAGCCGCAGTTACTGCACCGCACTTTGAATGTCCCATTACAACCAGTAATCTAGAATGCAAATGCCCAGCAGCATATTCTATGCTTCCAAGTGCGATTGGGTCAACAACATTTCCAGCTGTTCTTATTACGAATATGTCGCCCAAGTTTGTATCGAATATAAATTCTGGTGCAACCCTTGAGTCACTGCAGGTTAATACTATTGCATATGGTTTTTGCCCGTCTTTTAATTCTTCTCTTCTCTTTACGATATTCTTACTTTCTAATTGCCCGCTTGCAAATCTTTTATTTCCATTTAGTAGCCGATCTAACTCATCCATATAATCACCTTCTTATTCCAGAATATCAATGCTATCAACAACTCCATCTCCGTCCTCATCGAATCCTTCAACTATTTTTGCTATTACTGAAGCATCATAATTATTCCCTTTTTCTAGCTGATCTCTTTTTTTTATTATACTAAGAACCGCAGCACGCGTGCCATGATGGTTAAGGCCCCCAACAAGCAAAATTCTTGAATTCTTCGAAAAAGGGTTTTCTATTAGCTCTACAACGCCTACGTTTTCCCCATAACGCTTTTTTGAAATATTACTATATATATCAAATGTTTCTTCTTTAAAATTTATAGGTAGCTTATTGTTTATTTCTGCAACCAGCATATTTACTTTTGGTCCACCAGCAAGAACAAGATTTTTCCTTTTCTCCGCTTCTTTTAGTTCAGTATCTAATGAATAAAGCGGAAAGGAAAACGTTCCATACTGGCCTATAGCCATTGCTATTTCAATCATTGAATATTCACTTCCCCGAGCTCTGTATTTACCATGCGGATCAGGAGAACCAAGAACAAATTTTCCATCGAAATATCCATCCTTTACAAAATCTGCAAATAATTTAGGTGTTTGTTTTTTCGTGGACCCTATTGGTTTCCAACCTTTCTTGTTTAGAACTACTACGACGCTATCTGCAATAGTGTTGTACTTTTTTGCAACAGCCCCTTTTTTCTCCTCGTACTCTAAAAATTTTACAAGTTCGGCTTCTTCTAACAGGCGAATGTGATAATAAACTGTCTGGACCTGCATATTCAATACCTTCGCGATTTGCGCAGGATACATTGGTTCCTGCGCAATAACCTCCAGTATTTTAAGCCGATCTTTAGAAAGTACACCTGCTGATTCTAAATTAATTTCTGCACAACGTATTGCTTCATCTTCTCTAATAATTTTCATTTTATTACCCACCTACTATAAAATTTTTCATACTACTATAAAAATTTTTTATACATATATATTAAAAATCCTTTGCACTACATAAATTTCTTCCAAATGGTTGAATTTTTTTATTAGGGGACTATTTAAACAAGTTCAAATTAATCCTTGAAGTCTATGATTTTTTCGAGTTGGTGATTTTATGTGTGGAATAATAGGGTACGTAGGAAGCAAAAGAGCATCAGATGTAATCACCGAAGGTTTAAAGAGATTAGAATATCGCGGATATGATTCCGTTGGCATAGCGATCTATAATGGTGGAATCCATATAAGAAAAGAAAAAGGTACAGTTGAAGAAGTATCCACAGCGCTCCAATTTACCAATCTTGATGGTCATCTTGGTATAGGTCATACCCGCTGGGCAACACATGGTGCTCCCTGCAAGGATAATGCCCACCCTCATCATGATTGCACTGGCAAGGTCGTTCTCGTCCACAACGGAGTAATAGAAAATTTCATTCCACTGAAAAGTGAATTAGAAAAAAAAGGTCATAGATTCAATTCTGAGACTGATACCGAATTAATTGCTCATTTTATAGAGCAATACATGAACGATGGTCTGTCCCCTTTTATTTCGTTTATAAGAACAGTAGAGAGGCTAAAGGGTTCTTACTCTATTGTTTCTCTAATCGAGGGGGAAGATAAAATATATATTGCACGAAAAAACAGCCCTCTAATCCTTGGAGTAGGTAAAGACGAGATGTTTTGCGCATCAGACATTCCAGCAGTTCTAAACCACACTAAAACATTCGTTCCATTAGAAGAAGGTGACATTGCTGTAATCTCCAAATTAGATTATACAGTCTATGATCATTTTGGGAATCAAATTAAAAGAACACCAATAGAAATAAACTGGAGTTCTGAAATGGCTGAAAAAGGCGGATATCCTCATTTTATGCTTAAGGAAATCCATGATCAGGTACATTTTATTTATGAGTCATTAGCTGCTGACGTTTCCGCTTCAGAAGATCTTCTGAATTTATTTGATAATATCCAGCTGGTGGCTGCAGGTACGTCTTACCATGCTTCGCTTGTTCTAAAATACCTCTTGCAAAAATTCAAGGGTAAGACTGTTGAGTCAATTATTGCATCAGAATATCCTTTTGTTTCTTTTCCAACTAAAGATACCCTGGTTATAGCCATAAGTCAATCAGGTGAGACTGCAGATACAATCCAGGCAGTCCGCTACGCTAAACAATGCGGTGCGAAAGTACTTGCGCTGACAAATGTTGTACAAAGTTCCATAACTAGAGTTGCTGATAAGATAATCTATCTCAATGCCGGTCCAGAGGTTTCAGTTGCAGCTACCAAAACATTTAGTTCTCAGCTTGCAGTTATTTATAAGATGCTGTTTTCTGGAGATAAAAACATTGATCTCTCCCAGATTCCGCAGATAATCGAAACTATTCTTCAGCAGGAGGAGTTTATTCGTTCTGTTGCAGCTCAAATATCAAATAAAAAGAACATCTTTTTCCTCGGCCGTGGGCTCTCCTATCCAATTGCAATGGAAGGTGCACTCAAACTAAAAGAAATTTCCTATATTCATGCAGAGGCTTATCCAGGTGGTGAACTTAAGCACGGACCATTAAGCCTAATTGAAAATGGCGTTCCAGTTATAGTATTGGCTCCAGATGATGAAACCTCTTCAAAGATGTTGGGGAGTTTAAAAGAAGTAAAAACAAGAGGGGCTTACGTAATAGCAATAACAAATAATCCTGAGATTGAAAAGGAAGCGCACATCTCAATAAATATTCCACATTTAAATCCAATTCTTTATCCCTTTGTATTAACCATCCCTCTTCAGTTGCTTGCTTATTATGTCAGCATTAGAAAGGATATTGATCCTGATAGGCCAAGAAATTTAGCAAAATCCGTTACAGTCGAATAAGAAAAAACGCAGGGGGATGTCTCCCCCTTCATTTTATTCTATGCGTTTGAACGACATTTCGTTCAAGGCACATCATAAACGTTGCGACGTTTATGCTTGTCTTTCTGATTCCCCCTCTTAAGATTGTGTAATAAATTATTAACTTTTTTCTCCATGGAGTGGATCTAATAAAGTCAGTTACTGTTGAGTAACCTGTTTCTCCCCAAAGAACTTTTTATATAAGAAGTATATAACTAGAACTACAACCAAAACACCAATAACCAAATAGATGGTGTTCATTTCAGAAGATTGTTTTACTGTAATGGTTGTTTCATAAGATTCAAATCCCTTCTTCTCAGCTAAAACTGTAAGTATTCCTCCTCTATTCGCAGTTAGTTTGATTTCTTCATTTACATTATATGTTTTTCCATCAAAAGTAAGCTGCATATTATTTACTGGCTTGTCAGCTTCATCTTTAACAATTACTGTAAATTCCTGCCCTATGTTAACAGAACCTGGTAAAACCAGATAAAATTTTTCTAATGGTACATCTTCTGATCTAATTAATGATAAAAGAGTATAAGGTGCACCTTCGCTTCCAGAAGCATCAGTAACTCTGCATTCTATCTTAACTATTCCGAACTGCAGTTGATTTGGATCAAGAAGATAATTCCAATTACTGTTTTCTACATCTACCTTTGTCCATTCCCCTCCGTTTAGCCTTATAGACACAGATACAGTCCCGTATTCACTAAATGCCTTTCCTTTAAGATAAACCTCTTTATAACCAAGTATATAATCAGAACCAGGCTCTTCAAAAGTACATGCCCTTTCCGTACCAACAGCATAAACAGAACCATCATGGGAACCAAATAAAATAATTTTCCCATTCAATATTGGGCTGTGGGCCCAACCCTTTGTTGGATATTTTAAAACGACCGTACCATCGCTAGTATCTATTGCATATAAATTTCCATCCTGGCTTCCTATAAACAACACACTTCTGCCAGCCAGCGTTCCAGTAGTTCCGGTAGATTGCACTGCCTCTCCGGTTTTAGCACTCCATTTTATCCGTCCAAGATTCTTTTCAACAGCATAAATTTTTCCATCATTACTTCCGAAATATACATAATCACTTACATATGGTGTTGACATGATCCATCCTTCTGTTGCTACTTTCCATTTGGTAAATCCATCTGATAAATCGACAGCGTATAAATTATTATCTAAGGTTCCAAAATAGATTACTCCTTCGTTTATATGTGGTGCACCTTTCCATACACTACCCACTTCCTTAGTCCATTCTTCAGTTCCATCTGCTTTAAGGGTAACTAACGTTTCATTATATCCAAAAACTACGTAATTCCCGTTTGTTTCTGGCGGGGTATAAACTCCAGTTAAATTATAAATC
>JACPAS010000105.1 GCA_016180665.1 Microcaldota archaeon | reverse complement strand
CTATTCTTAAAACATCAGGTTCTGCTTTTTCTCTTTCCCTTGCAAGCCTTAACTGTGCTTCTGCCCTTTTGGCTTCAATGCTTTTTCTCTTTTCGCTTATATCCTCTACATAAAGCATATAGGATATTTTGGTGACATATTTTAGATTGGAAATTGCACGTTCGAAATATTCATTGTAGGCGATATTCTCTTCCAAGGACTTTTCGCTTGCTGACTCAAATATTTTTATCCCAAGGAATGCAGAGGAATAGTAGAGTCCACCAGAGCCTTTTACCACTACATCCTGAGATGGAGGTATTTCATACCCCGTATCAGTCATAACTACTACTTTTGTCTGCTGGGTAATAATTGGTACGATTATATATCCGTATCTTATGATTAGAACTGCCATAAGGCCGCAGATTCCGCCTATTGCAGCGCCTATTGTTGAGAATATTCCTCCACCTGAAACTAGTGCAAACAACGCACCAACTATTCCTGCACCACCAAAAACATAAGTCAATAGTTTAGTTTGACTAACCATAAGCATCACATATCCATTTTTATGTAGAATAACTTCTTCTTATTTAAAAAGGTTTATCTCAGATATAATCAGCCACTTAAAAAGAAAAAATATAACGAAATTGAATTATTTTACAGATTCTTCCACAATTCTTTCCGCTTCCCCAATATAAGTAGTTTCATTAAAGATCTCATCTAATTCATTGTCCCTAAGAATCAGGCCAATTTTGCTTCTTTTGACCATTTCTTTCATATGGACATTTTTTTCAAAAGCAGCCTGGGCAATTTGTCTTACAATTTCATGGGCTTCCTGCCTTCCAAACTTCTTTTTATTAGTTAGAAAAATCATCAATCTCTCTGCCATAATCAGGCCTTGTGTTAATCTTAAGTTTCTTTTGATGTTTGCTTCAGAAAAATTCAATCCTTCAAGGAGTTTTATCATTTCTTTTAGCATAAAATCCGTACAAATAAAAGACTCTGAAAAGATAGCACGTTCATTTGCTGAATTGGTCAAATCACGTTCATGCTCTAGTGGAATATCCTCCAAGGCAGTTAATACATTTGCACGAACCAATCTTGCAAGACTGCAAACCCTCTCGCTTTTGTGTGGATTTCTTTTGTGAGGCATCGTTGATGAACCTACTTGTTTTGAACCAAAAGCTTCTCCAAGTTCTCCGATTTCAGTACGCTGCAAATTCCTTATCTCTTTTGCAATTTTTTCCAGGAGTGCTGCAGTTGAAGCGAGAACGTAGATAACTTCAGAATGGCGGTCCCGCTGAATAACCTGATTTGAGATTTCTGCTGGCTTTAAGCCTAAACTTTTCATCACCTTTTCCTGAATCTGTTTTCCGTTTCCTTCAAATGTTGCCATAGTTCCAGTTGCACCTGACATTTTTCCAACTAAAATTCTTTTTTCTGCTTGTTCTAATCTTTCTAAATTTCTTTTTGTTTCCTGAAAATAGATTGCAAATTTCATTCCATACGTAGTAGGCGTTGCATGCTGGCCGTGTGTTCTTCCTATGCAGACTAATTTTTTATGTTTAAGCGCTAATTCCTTTAATGTTTTTTTGAGGTCTTTTAATCTTGTTTTTATCAGACTAATTGCATCTCCAAAAATCAAAGCAGTTGCAGTATCTTCAATATCATAACTGGTTGCTCCGAGATGGATGTATTTTCCTGCATCTCCGGATTGTTCTGTCAGGGCTTTCACCATTGCCATTAAATCATGATGAATTTCCTCTTCAATCTCCTTTACTCGTTCTAGCTTTACTTTTTTAGCCCCACTCTCGATCTTTTTAACAGCGTCTTTTGGAATGTTGCCTAATTCAGCATGAACTTTTGCCAGAGCTAATTCTACTTCTATCCATTTTTTTAGTTTGTTCTCTTCTTCAAAAATTTCATTCATCTCAGTTTTGTATCTGTCTTCGAAAGGGGAAATGCTCATGCATATAACTAGAAAATTGAGGATTAAAAGGCTTTTCTACGATCCATCTTATTTTAATAGGTTTTGCAATATAGAGATTTGTGGTGGAGTTATGAAAAGATTACAATTACCTGGTGTGGCAATTACAAAATTCACTAAAAAAGAAACAAGAGATCGTTCCTTTCCTTTGCCTATTCCTGAAGACTGGTTCAAACCTGCATTGGCTGCAAACCATGTAACTCCCCCTGTAACCAGGATAGTTGTTACAAACCGGGTTGTTACAAACCTGGTTCCTTCAGAAAGAATTGAAGGAGTCGGGGGTTATACGGTTAATGGCGTATTTCAAGGGCCTCTTCTGGATAATGTTGATTCAATTATTTTATTTGGCGGCTCTGCTAAGGTTACCGGGGTCCCATTTTTAATAGCTCAGCGGGCGGCAGATGTAATAAAGGCAGTCAATGATTTATCTACTCTAATTGTTTCGGGAGATGTGGGCTTCTTTCAAACGGGGTTAGACGGCCCGGTTAGCTTTGCAGTAAAAATCAATCTTACTTTTGGTGAAAAAAGGAATCCTGGAAGAGTTCAATTAGTTAGTTCTGAGTTTGACTCTGGTTCTGGTCGGGTGACTTTACTGGATGAAGTGGTTCGCGGGGTTAAGGTTAGTGTTTTCAGATATGATGTTAAGACTGACAAACCAGTAGTTATTGAATTTCCTCCTGGTGGATTTCATTATGCAGTTTTTGCCCAGGGGAAAAAGATGAAGGTAACATTTACTTCTGGGATTGGTGCTGATAGACCCTCTAACGTGGTCTCTGCAACTGATGGTTGTATGGGCTTAGTTAATCAGGATCCAAAATTTGAGGGAACCATACTTTCTGAAGCCGATCATGTGCTTGTGAAAGTTGAGGCTAAAGGCAAAGAAGGAAGTGTTTTTGTAATGAGTTTTCTTTGATTTTTTCTAAAAACTTAACTTTCCAGTAGCTAAAAGTAAAATGCCTAAAATTATTGGCTGGTGGATTAGATAAATTAGTAAAGATTTTTGCCCCAGGTAGGCTAAACTTTGGACTAGCTTTCCTTTCAAATTTAACTCTATTCCTGGTTCTTCTCTGTTATAAAAATATTTCCCTAAAACTAACCCAATCAAAACTAATCCAAACCACGGAAGAAGCGGGAAATAATCAAGTGTGTAGAAATATTCAGGGGCAAGGCCTAGCCAAATTAGTAAGTTGGTATCTACTGTCCACAAATTAAATCCTGCAAATATAATCAACGCAGCAAAACCCAAATTCAAATAATTAAATCTAAAGAATAATGGGGTAACCAGAATTGAAATTCCTATAAAATGCAGAATTCCAAAAACAATTACGCCTTCTCCAGGATAAATGTATGTGGCTAAAGTTACCAAAAAACCCAGACCTAAAATAAATAACCCGCGTTTAAAATAAGTCAAATAATTATTTCCATATTTCTGGTTCATTAGTGAAAGTCCAATTCCAACCAGCAAAATAAAAAGCGAGGCCGTTGTCCGTTGAAAAATAAGCCAAAAACCTTCATAAGGTTCTATATCATAAATCCCCAAAAATTTCAGGTCAAATACAAAATGAAATAGAACCATCATCAGGATTGCTATTCCGCGCAGTGCATCAATTTCTATAAACCTTTTGCCCATACTATTGTTTTAGTTGGCTTAGTTAAAATAGATTATTAAATTCCATTTTGTGGTCTTTGGATTCCACTAGTTTCTAAAGCTTCTAAAAATTCCACGCAATCATCAATTACTTGTTTCGCAACTCCTCTACTTATTGGTTTGGAAGAAGAGCCGAAAGAAAAAACCACTACTCTTCCTTCTCTATTTCTTATAGATTCTCCATTGTAAGTAACCTGTACATGGCCATTACCATCTTTTTCTCCAATTCCAAAGCCATACTCTCTTAGTAAAGCGGCAAATTCTCTAGGTCTTAAGCCTTCTCTTCTTTCTAGTCTCATTGGGTGTTTGTATTTTTTTAATCGTGGTTCTTCAACGGGAATTTCTTCTACTGCAGGTTCATCCTTTTGGTCTTTTGCCTTTTCATTCCTTATAACCCTTTCTAATACTTTATCTAAACCTTCAACCTCCATTCTCCTATGGCGGCTTTTTAATACCTCATTCAAGATATCAGCGCCAACTTTGCTTTGAGTGTCGATATGTTTAGTTATGTCCTCTGCAGTAGCAGCGCCAAGTACTCTAGCAAGTCTTTCCTTTGCGTGTTCCAGCTCATCCTCAAAAGTAACTGCTCTAGGTCTTCTCTTTTCATCTCGTCTAGGTGGCTGAAGTTTTTGCTGAATTTTAACTTTAGGAGCTGGTTTGGCTGGTTGAACTACTCCTCCTTTAACTTCTCTTGGTTCCTGAAGATTAGGCGGTATTTCATTAACCTTTTCTTTAGGTCTCCTTTCTCTCATTCTAAATTTACGGATCAACAGTGCAATCAATGTAATAAAAATTAGAGAACCACTAGTTGCTATTCCTGCAAGCAACGAGTTAGCACCAACATTGTTGCTACGATCATCTAATTCTTGAATCGAGCTTGTTATTCTTACAGCTTCGTTAACATGTTCTTTCAGATGTGTCTCAGCTTCATCACCGTTCCTTATTTCAGAAGTGCTTATTTGCTTCCTAACTGCTTTCCATCGTTCAAGATCTAAGCTAATTTCTATATTGCGGAATGCCACACTCTCTAATGCTTCTGTAACTAACTCTGGCCTTGACGGATCAACATAGTCCTTACTAAACGGTAGTCTGTTAGATTCGAATACTTCCCTCAAAGCAAGCCATTCCAAGTCTCCTACAGCAGCGCCGCCATGGCTTAGAATGTAGTTATAAGCTGCTTCAGCTTCAGGTCCACTTCCAAGCAGTGCTTTATGGCTTTCTGCTCTAAAAGGAGCATCAGTATGTTTATTCTTCTTACGAGCAACTTCTAAAGCTCGCTTGGACTCCCCCAATCTATTAAACTCAGTGATTGCAGTTATTGCAGCAACGCCTGCACCTATTGCTCCCTCTGCTATTACCAGCCTAGAAGTTCTATCTACTGGTTTGGGCTGTTCAGTATTGATTTTTGCAGCGCTAGCTCTGGATCCCCTAAATCTCGCCATAAGTAGTTTAGAAAGGTTAGGTATTTAAATGTTGTTTTTAGTGGTTTTATGGTAATTGCCCATAAAGGATTTTAATTATTGAGTAAGTAAAATACATGATTCCAATGAAATTCCGAATTCTAAAGAAAAATGATAAATGCTATGTTGAGCTTCCAGAGGAGTTTATGGTAGTTGAAGAGCTAGAACTAACTCCTGCAAAGGATGGGATCTACTTGCTTACCTTTGAAAAACCAACAAATTCAAAAAAACCAGAACCACCCCAGAAGAAAGAATTGAGAATAGAAACTCCAGAACGTGCAGTTCTTCAAAAGTTAATCTCGATAAAATTTGAAAAGCGCACGCCAGCGTTTGTTACATCAACTTTTTCAGAAGCAGAGAAAAACCTCCTAAAAGAGCAAAAAAAAAAGAAA
>JACPAS010000104.1 GCA_016180665.1 Microcaldota archaeon | reverse complement strand
GAAACAATGGAAAACCTTAGAAAACAAGCAGAAAAAAACGCTAAAATGATAAACAGATTTATGAAAGGAGATAACAAAAATCCATCTTACTATTACATAACTCAAACCTGGCTGGATGGATTAAAACTAACTATTAATCAGTTCCAGAGAGAAGCGGAAAAAGGCTTTGGATGGTTGTACTATTCCTACTTGGATGCAGATATAGACATAGGGAAATTAAATGCGAAATACCTTGATCTTAGATCTTCCAGCAACAGATTTAAGTTATTCTATGATTCAGTATTTTCCAAAGCAGCACAATTTAGCGATAAGGAACTTGCAGATGCAATGGGCCTTGATCTTTCAAAAACTTCTGATCAGGAAACACTAACACAAATCAGAGGAGTAATACCTAGTGGGGAAGTGACCGGAGCTGCACGAGGAGAAGCAATAATACAGCTAGTAGGAAATATGCGAAATGTTGTCAACCACATAAAAGAAGAACATGGAGAAGAGTTTGCAAAAAGGTTTATGGCTCAGTTTTACTCTCCTTGGCATTCTGACTTTCTCGGCAAGAATAAAAGGAAAGTGACCAATACGTATGATGATTTCTTCACTGCACTTGAGGTACTGGCTTCAGGAACAGTTCTAAGGAATGTCTTAGCTAAGGAATTGCAAGTGCTTGAGGTTCTTCAAAAACTTCCTGCAATTGAATTTGGTCTCAATAAAGACCAGAAGAAAACCTATCCAGCATATGAAGTGGCAGCTAAGTTCAGTTCACTTGGGATAGATGCAAAATATCAAATAGCGGAACTGTTCAGGAAAGAATATGGAGAGAACTGGGAAAAAAGAATGGATGTTTCGAAGGACTGGGGGAGATTTGCAGTTGTTGTTGAATATGCAGGTAAGCTGCCTGCACCATTTGCACCTTATCTGCTCTCCGAAATTGGAGATCAGCTGATGAAATACCACCCGTATAACATTGATGTTATGCTTCAGCTCATTACCTCAGCATCAAATGTTTTCTACAGAATAAACGACTTTGAAGGAATTACAACTTACTATGCTGCGCTTCCGCATAAGATGGATAAAATATTTATTGATATTTTTGATATAAAAGAAGCAACAAAAAGAGGGGCAAAAACTGCACAACCATTTGGCGCTGCTCCAATTTACGGAGAAGGAGAATTAGAAGGCCTAGGCCGATTGATGATGGACAGCATGCCAAAGGACATAAGAGTTATTCCACCTTCTGATGCCACTGGAGATTATGCTTATATGTATTCTCCAAGCGTAGGAGTTATAATTAGAATTCCAAGACAGGTTTATAATTCATTTTCAACAGTAGATCTTTATGGGACTGCAAAGAGTGTAACTCCTGACGTTCTTAAAAGTCCTGCCGGATCTCCAAGTATTCTGGGAATTCCGAAACAATGGTTTGAGCAAGGTCTTGTTGATGTTTTTGTAAGCAGACCAACTCCGCAAATGTATCCTTTCTTCTCAATAAACAAACTCCATATGCTCCTGCCAGACCAGCTACCAAGAGTCGGTGAATTCACAAGTTTCATGGCAAATTATAATATGGTTTATAACAGTACATCCACAGTTAGTGAAAAAGAAGCTACTCACCCAGAGTTTGAAACAGGGCAGCAAATTCCTGTAGCAGTACGCGAAACTGCTGGTGCATCTGCACAGACGCACGTTTTCTCAGGTATTGCTTCTGGCGGTGGGAAAGAACTCACATCTGACGTAACAGTATCAAAAGCAAAATCAGAACCAACTGTGATGACTATCACACCTAAGGATACAGAAAAGCGATTAGAAAGTGTCACAACAACCGAAGAAGGCGACGTAGTTAAGATAGAAGGCGTTCCAGAGAAAACACTAGAAATAGCAAAAGAGGAAGAAACCATTGATTATTCTGGAAAATTAACTTTACGGAATATTCCAGGAGTAATTGAGAATAACAGTTTGTTGGTCGGACATGGAACAATTCAGGGAAACCAGGACCGTTTAGAACAACTTCAGATTTTCTTAAATGAGATCGCACCTGAAGGAAACGACACAGTACTTTATTTTGACAGGACTTACAGAGAGAACAAAGATGAAGAGAAGGTTCCTTATTACCGGGTTTATTCATTCAAGCGATTTAGAGGCGGACATATTACGGAAATAGATTACACTGATCTTTCCAAGGAAGAAGCAGAAGCCACTTACGGAAGGTTATTTGATAAGGAAGATCGAATAACAAGGCGAGTCCACAAAGGATATGCGCGAGCAAAAGCAGTTGGTGGCGGATTTGAACTGGAATTAGAAGGAGCATTTTTAATGGTTGAAACAAAACCAAAAGAAGGGGAAGAAGAGCCGGAAGTAACTGACAAAGAATTCCAGGGAGTCGGTGGCGCAGCACAGATAGGTAGGTTCGGTGCATTCACTTTATACGAACATACGCGCGGAAAGCATCTGGCAATTGGAGCAGGTGATTTCGACAAACTGGAAAAGAATTTCACAGTTGGCAGATTTTTCTGGAGCAAAGAGGAAGATAAAATGGAAACTGATTTCTGGTTGTATCGCTCAGATAAACTAGAAGTTAAAGCATTTTTAGCACAAAAAGAATGGGAATCGTTTGCTGGCGCTGGATTATTCCATTATGTTTCTACTGGGTTTAGAATGGGTGGCGCACTTCTTGGAAAAAGTAGTGCGATTGGAACTGAAGGAGAATTTGCAGGAGAAGATTTGTACGGTGGCCACTTTTACTTAACCGATCCAAATTACGCAAATGCACTTGTTCTTTCAGCATTATATCAAAAATCTGGTGGAAGGGCGGATTTTCTTGCTGGTGCAGCTGGAGAAGCAGTCTTAGGCGCGCTTAATCTTAGGGTCGGAACCAGATTTGATATTAGAGATGTGAAAGGAGATCCTGATTATGAGGGAAAAAACTTTGCACAAGTAGTATATACGCCAGAAGGAGATACAGTTGTTCAATCTCTAGTGGCTAATGGAGTTTACGTAGACATCGAAGATAAGAAAGCTGGTGTTATAGGCGGAGGGGGAGATTTTTACGTAGATGCAACAAGAGAAAGTACACTTGGCGGAGAACTCTACTATCTGCCGAAATCAGGAGGAGCTGGAGAGGTTAGATACCGCAGTCCAACCTTTGATGCAGTAGTTGGCGGATCACTTAAGAGTGATATTGCACCATATTCTCTATGGACCGGAGCAAGAGTGAAATGGAGAGGTGGAGAGACCTACGGAGTTTTCACATACACTCAGGAGGATACTCAAAAAGAAGCTGAAGAAGAATCTAAGCTAAAAGGAGATACAAAACGGACCTACCAGGGCGCATTTGGAGTAAGCTTTAGCCTAGTTCCAGATCTCAGTGCTTTAGACCAATACGCAACTGTATGGACACTAACTGCAGGAATGCCATTCTTGGTACAGGAATTAGGAGACAATTCAGCATGGCAGATTGATCCGCAACTTGCATTAACAGTAAGCGGTGACAAACATCAAGGCGCGGTTATTTTTAGGCTGCAGCACTGGGAATCAGATTTGATTGATGAAGGAAGAGAGGATATCAGAACAACTGCGTATGTAACTGGAACTTACAGCACAACTGCAATTCCATGGTGGGATACTACTGCGCTATCATTTACATTCTTTACTAATTTGCAGAGAAATCTAACAAGACAAGAATCGTCAACAACAGAATTCGAAGGATTAGGAACCGGATTCCAATTTACTATAAGAGCAGATGGATTTTAACTTATTTTTTAGAAGATTTATTTGTATTCAACTTTACAACTTCTAATCTTGGCGGAAGTAATGGAGGCGGCATATTTACGATTCTGGATGCAAATACTCCATTCACACTTGCAGTTGTGTTAATCATATTTAGAACATCCATAGAAATAGACTTAGTAAGAACTTTATTCTTCTTCCATACATCCTGAACTTCTTTTATTTCAGAAAGTTTACCAGCTAAATAGACGCTTCCGCTCATTTTCAAATAGCCCAAATTTGGGAGATAGCGAACTATATAAGTAAAGTCAATTGTTGCATCCCCAGCTTTAGCAACTACGTCATCCACCTTAATATCAACGTCCACTGTTTTAGCTGGAGTAAGTGACTCACGCTTTATTTCACATGAATTTATAAGTATGCCCCTATATTCGATCAAAGAAACACCTCAACAAATTATAAATAGAAAAAGAAAATTTAAATAATCACCTAATGATCTGTTTCCCCATTTCATTAGGTTTGATACTAATTTTTGCATCCTTAAAACCAATATTATTCAAATAGTACCCGTCAGAAATCCGATCCAAGAAAACAGCCAGAGCTGCAACCTCAGAATGCGGCTGATTTGTTATTGCAATATTGAAATCTGCTAACTCGTAAACGTTTTTTGGAACCTGCTCAGCCCCAACAATCACCAGTAATTTTTTGTTGGATTTTACTTTATCGAGTTTTTCTGGAAGTGGAATGCCGTACATTGTTAAATGCACAACAGAAAAACCATCATTCTTTAATTTTTTTATTAAATTAGAATAGTTTTTCTCATAGGAAATAGAAAAGTTGCCACCCAAATTTTTCACAATACTCGAAACGCTAGACTCAAGACTGGAATCGTGCTGACCTGAGTAGAATACGCCAGAAGCACCAAAAGCACGTGCAACTAAACAAACATGCGTAGAAATACGTTCATCACGAGGTAAACGATGGCCTAAACGTAAGATGATTATCTGATTTTCCATAAAATCAACAACGTAAATAATATATAAACAAATCTATAAAGGTATAAACATGCTTAGCGAATTAAAAATAGTAGAATACGCAATCTCATTCATAGCACTTTATTTGACAGTGTTCTTTCTTCTCCTATTTCTAAAAAACAGAAATGAAGTACTCACAGAAGCAAAAGAGGAAAAAAACTGGGCACCAAAAATCTCAATAGTAATTCCAGCATACAATGAAGAAGACAACATTGGAAGGTGTATCGACTCAATATTAAATGCGGATTATCCAAAAGAAAAATTAGAAATAATAGTAGTAGATGACAGCTCGACGGATAGAACTTACGAAGTTGCAAAAAAATATGAGAAGTATGGAATAAAAGTAGTAAGAAAAGAAAGGGAAGGGACGGCTGCAGCAACCAAAAACTATGGAGTAAAATTAGCAACTGGAGAAATAATCGCAACTTTGGATTCTGATTCTTATATAAGAAAAGATACTATAGGAAAAATGCTCAAATTGTTTAGTTCTGGTGATATTGCAGCAGTAACTGCAGCTATAAAAGCAGATGAAGAAAGAGGCACAAACATTCTAACGAACATACAAAAAGTGGAATATTTGTTCACCTTATTTTCTAGGAAAGTATCAACATTCATCGACGCAGTTCAGGTTACACCAGGTCCATTTAGCATGTTTAGAAGATGGATTTTCGATAAGATTGGTTATTTTGACCCTAAAAATATTCTTGAAGACCAAGAA
>JACPAS010000068.1 GCA_016180665.1 Microcaldota archaeon | reverse complement strand
GATAAAAATTGGGATGCACATATTTCTCATACGCATCGCGCACTTTGCCTGAAGAAGCAGATGGAAAAGCCTCTGGTTATAAATGCGAAGACAGAATAATCCCCGAAACATGCACTCCTTGTTCTGATAACAATAAGGAAGCATCCTGCACTTTCTACTACCAAGATGGTTCCACTACCAAAACAACCTACCAACTTTCTAAATTAACCGATTTATACGCGGACGTCATATCTAGTTTACCATCTCCTGATCGCTGCTGCTTAAAGGATAAAGGTGGTGCAAACTATACGTATTTTAAAGTAGATGCAAGCGGAAGAAAAGACTACCCAATAGTTTTCTCCTATGCTGGTGATAAAAATGCAAAATGCGGGTTGCCTGACCTTGAGGAAGTTCAAAATTACTGCGGAGTTGAACTGCCTGTTAAAAACTATAAATTAGAATGTAATGTTGTAGATAAATATGAATTCTTCAATGCCTGTTTTAAGTACCTGGGGTTCTCTGATCTAAAAAGTTGCGAGATTGCATGTACAAAAACCAAAAATGAGAAAATGCTAGAGGCTTGTAAAAAATACGGCATCTCAGGTTAAATCTAAATTGCGCTAATTATATTCGACCAACTAAATAATTCGGATTGGGGAAGAGCCTGGAACTACTGAAATGTGCGATAGCACATTTCCAGGTTTGGTAAATGCCTCACTTCAGTAAAAAACAAGAAAAAATAGAGCGAATAGCTGCGAAGCAGGGTGATGAGCGTAGATTAGAAAAATCCGGATTACTTTGTTGGAGCAGTATAATGCAAACTACTGGGAAGGATAAACAATTTAAATAACAATCCAATAAATTAGTACTATGTCAAAAGAATTCGAAACTACAAAAGATATTCTAATTCCAGTAGACCCCCTCCAAAGAATAATCGGACAAGATCAGGCAGTTAATGTTGCCAGAATTCTATCCAGACAAAAACGTCATTTATTATTAGTCGGTCCTCCTGGTACTGGAAAGAGTTTAATAGCACAGGCAATCTCAACAGTTATTCAAAAACCAAAGCAGGAAATCTCAATTCTCCAAAATCAATTAAATCCAGAAAGGCCATTAGTTGAAATAAGATCTGAGCAGCAGGTAATGAGTGATTTTGTAAAAAATATTCAATTAGGTAAGATTGTTTCAGCCGCACAGGTTCCTACTTTTGTAGGTGAGAAATTAGGATTTCGCTGCAAGAGATGCGGTGGCCTTAGCTCCTCTTCAGTTTCTCTTTGTCCTCACTGTGGCTCAGAAAAGTTTGCCCCATATACAGATAAGATTCTTGATCCATACTCTTCTCAATTAGAAACTCCTTATTCAGGTGCTTTTCGTGTCTATACAAACAGAATAAAACCAGATGGGAAAGAAGAGCAGATAATATATGAAAGAACCCCTGATGGTAAGGTCAACATTCTAAGTCAGTCGGATCTAAGGAAAATTGAATCATTAAACAAAAAAACTCCACGTAAAGTTCTAATCCAGTTGAACCGTTCGACTTTTGTGCAGGCAACAGCCGCCAGTGAAACAGAACTTTTGGGTGATGTAAAGCACGATCCATATGGGGGTCACCCTCAGATTGGTACTCCAGCATATTTACGCATACTTCCTGGTGCAGTTCACGAAGCTCATGAAGGAGTTTTATTTATAGATGAACTTGCAACTCTTGTTCATTTGCAGAAATTCATTCTAACTGCAATGCAGGATAAAATTTTTCCTATTATAGGCAGAAACCCAACAAGCAGCGGTGCGAGCGTCCGGGTTGATGCTGTTCCTTGCGACTTCATCCTAGTGGGGGCAGCTAACATTACAGACCTTCAGCACATTATCCCACCTCTTCGTTCAAGGATAAAAGGAGATGGATATGAAATTCTTCTGAATCATTTTATGCCAGATAGTCCAGATAACCGCAGGAAAATTGCACAATTTGTTGCTCAAGAGATTATACGGGATGGGAGAATACCTCACGTAACTTTTGATTCAGTTGAGGAACTGATTAATGAAGCAAAAAATATTGCAAAAACAATAGATGATATAAATGGTTTAACCTTGAGATTAAGAAATCTCAGTGGAATAATTAAGCTTGCAGGTGACCTGGCTGTTCTAGAGCAAAGCGAATTTATTGAGCTTAAGCATGTTAAAGATGCAGTTAAAAATGCAAAATCCATTGAAGAACAAGTTCATGAGAAATACGATAACTGGTGGAAAGCTGGCTCTGCGGATCATGGGTTTAAATCAACTAAAGCTGGGCCTGAAACTGCTTAAGAGAAAAATTTTCATGAAAGAAAAAGGTTTGTGAGGTCAAGTAAAGTAAACTATTGTCAAGTAAAAATTCTCAACTCCATTTTTTCAAAGAAAACCTATAGAGTTAACCTTCTAACTACAGTGTTTGGATAACATATTGAACGAAGTTTTCGTTCAAGATGCCCATTGAACGGATCACCGTTCAATCGGGACGCCAGCCTTTGTGGGTAAATAACTCATGAATCCAAAGGCTTGTGAAGGGAGGTTTGAAGGGCAGACAAAATAAACTAGAGGTGGGAGGTGTCTACCCTTCAACAATACTTGCCATATCAAAGATATCTTGAGAAAAGAACCCTTTTCTCAATCTATTCACAACCAAGTGGTTGTGTATATGGTCGCACTTGCCTTGTTCGTTATTCTTACATGCTCTGCATGTAAGGTTAGTTGAATACATTATCTCAGCATAAAATATACCTTTTTTCCAACTTGTTTTTTCCAGAGTAATTGCAGCTCACACAATCTGTTCAGTCTTGCAGAAGCTCCGTTTCTTCCCTTATAGTTGAACTCTTTTCTTACATCTTCAGCAGTTGCTTTTCCAGCTTTCCTAATGAAACTAATAATTCCCTCATCTATCTCAGGAATCAATAAATCATCAATATCTTCTTTTTCTGTAATTTTTACCCCCTTCTCTTCAAGTGCATCAAGTTTAGCCAAGATATTTTTGAGTATTCTGTTTGTGTTTTCCCTCTCTTCAAGTAATTTATATAGCATTTCACCTAGCACAACAGGATCATTGAACTTTCCAAGATTTTTTTCCAAATCCTGCGCTAACTCTTTCCTGAAACCGGCATTAACGTTAGATTTATATATATTATCTTCCTGTACCATCCTATCACAGCACAATCATGGAATGTCCATGCACATGCTACGAACGTATCATGCGATAATCATGATATTATCATGATAGGTTTTATAAATACAACAGTTAAAAAAAGGTAAAAAAACGAAACATTTATATATACCTTTTAAACAGCTCTTGCATGTACGTGACTATCCATATTGGCAAAGCCAATATGAACCAACAACTGCAAAGTCAGTGGGTGCCTCCAAATGCCAGAACTTCAAGACTTAATGTTAGCAATAGAATCCTCTTTCAAAAAACGCAACCAAAAAAAACTCCGAAAAATAAATGACCGACTTCTAAAACTAGGAGTTACAGATTTTAATAAATCGCTATATAACCTAGCGGTTACCTCCTACGTCCTTTCCAAGATTGTTTCAAAGCCCAGATTTTTAGAAAAAAAACATGAGAAATCAATGAGTTCTATAGAAAAAACTCTTTCAAAAATGTCCAAATATGTAGACGAACTTTCCGAAGAAGATTGGACAAAATTATTTTTAGAATTCGAAGAAACCATCTCTTCTTTAGAAAAAGGAGATGCAAGATTTCTTACTGACTTAATATCAAAAGGAAAATTAAAAGTTGCATCTACTCTTTATGCCCAGGGATTATCATTAGGAACTGCAGCTGATTACACTGGCATGAGTAAGCAAGATATTTTAGACTACGCAGGAAAGACCATGATGTTTGACAGGGTTAAGGAAGAAAAATCCATATTAGAAAGAATAAAAATAGCGCGAAATATTATTTTGGGTTGACTCAATGCAGACTAAAGATGTTTTATGTGATTCAAGTTCTCTTATTTCATTAACTGATTCTGGTTTAGAGTCTACACTTTATTTTCTCCATCAAAAATTCAATAGTCGTTTTATTATCCCCCCTTCAGTAGAGTATGAGTGTATCACCAGACCTTTAGACAATCATGTTAAACAATATGCGTTCTCCGCATTAAAAATAAAAAAGGCACTAAATGATAAAGTGCTCACAAAAATCGACTCAGATGTTGAATCTCTGGCCAATGAAGTATTGAGGCTAACCAACACTATGCTTTATGTACGCGGGAAGCCGTTAAAATTAGTACACTTAGGAGAAGCTGAGATGATTGCTTTAGCAAAAGAACTTGGCGTAACCAACATTCTAATTGATGAAAGAACAACAAGAATGCTAATTGAAGCACCTTTTAGAATTAAAGAGCATTTGGAACAAGAGTTCGGAGTTAATATTCTTCTAAACAGTGAAAATCTTAGAAAGTTCTCTGAAATTGTCAAGGGAATGCAGGCAATAAGAAGCAGTGAATTACTAATCATCTCATATGAGAATAACTATTTGGATTCATTTGGAGATTTAAAAAAAGATGCTTTGGCCGCAGCATTGCATAAACTAAAGTTCTCTGGCTGCAGCATAAGATTTGATGAGATTGAAGCTTACATACATTCTATATACTAATTATATTTTCCTTATCCTGATCCAACAAAGAAAGTCGGATCAGTCTATCCCGAACCTAGTCGGAAAAACTTAGTTGGTTCGGTATAAGGTGTAAAAATGGACCAGAAACAATCTCCCAAAATTATTGTTGATAATCGTGAATCTGAGGATTTTGATCACCTTCTTCACTCACTCGGAGCAGAAACAGAAAGAAAGCAATTAGAGCTAGGCGACTTTGTCTGTTCTGATCGCGTAATAATCGAAAGAAAAACCCGTGCTGACTTTGAAAGTTCGATTATGGACAGACGATTATTTAATCAGCTTGGGAATCTAATTTCTGCTTATTCAAGAGTAATAATAATAGTGGAAGGTGAGGAAAGTGCAAATCGAGTTTCCCGTCCAGCTCTCCTGGGCGCCTATTCTTCAGTAGTAACTGATTACGGAGCTTCATTGTTCTTCACTAGAAATCTAAATGCTACGGCAGAACTAATATACTCTATAGCAACTCATGAACAACTGGTAGGCAAAAAAACACTTAGTTTCTTTCCAAAAAAGAAAACATTCACTATCTCCCAAACCCAACGTTCAATAGTGGAAATGTTTCCAATGATTGGACCTAAATTAGCCCAAAATTTACTTAATCATTTTGGAAATTTAGAAACTTTACTCAATGCTTCTGAAGAAGAACTATTGAAAGCAGAAGGAATGGGTGAAAAAAGAGCAAAAACATTCATTTCAATCCTAAGATCTGAATATAAAAGGGAAGATGATTCTTAAAATTTGTCTAATCTTCTCAAAATCTTTCTAGGTTTTGATTTTAACTTTTTATCTTCTTCATCCAACGCTTTTTTAATTTGATTCATGAAAATAACTAATAATAAGCTTCTACTTCTTCTGACTCTTCATGCTCCTTTTTATCGCCTTGTATATATCTTTTAACTCCAAAAAAGAAGCCTATTGCGATAAGGAAAACAACAAAACCTATTAACATTACTTCCAAAGCATTTTTTAATTTGGCAGACAAAAGACCTTTTACTGGAATAACATCTCCTTTTAAGGGAATCTGCTGTAAAACCTTGTCATTGCTTTTTATTGCAACCAAAAATATTTGCTCGCCTATTACATTTGAAGTTGTGGAAGCAAATATGTTGATTGTTTTAGACTCTTTAGGCTTCATTACAAATGCATTTGACTCGGGTAATCTCAACTTAGCCCAGTTCGCTCCGTCAAGCAATAAAGTGTAGGTATTTGTATCTTTGCCTT
>JACPAS010000067.1 GCA_016180665.1 Microcaldota archaeon | reverse complement strand
AAGCTAACCAAATAAATAAAGGCCACGACCGAGAGTTGAACTCGGGCCGAGGGCTATCTGCAAAGATATGAGAAATACCTCATGCCTTTTCCAGGGTTTTGGCGTTAGAAAAACCTAAGCCAAAAGCCTTACCACAGGCCCCCACGCTACCGTTACGCCATCGTGGCCATTTGAGTGTTAGCGAAAATGGCTGCGAGATTTGAAACAACAGTTTCAAACTGATCGTGGCCATTTGAGCAAAATTACTTCTATAGCTAAAAAGTATATTATATTCTCCCTGAAACGATTTAAAAATTGAATGATTTCCATTAGTATGCGCCACTGGTGACATAAGAAAAAATAAAAAAACTACAAAAGTTGAATTATTGTACCGATTAATAGCAAGATCGTAGAAAGTATCATGTATTTGTCGACTTCTTTTGCTCTCCCGGAGAATACCAAACCTCCAATGTAACCTAAGAAACCAATTAACAGCGCTTTATCTATTGCAAATGTATAAATTACTGTTGCAACCATTAGCAATACGGTTATTAGTTCAACTTTCGAGTACGCTTTCAATTCGTCTTTGGATGGAAGGAGAGTTATTCCAACAAATATTAATGCACCTGTAGTGGCGACTACCGGAACTAGACTAACCAGTGGGGATAGAGCTATGAAGCCAAGCATTAAGAGACCGCAAACTACTGCAGTTAATCCAGTTCTTCCACCCTCACCAATCCCGACTTTGCTCTCCACATAAGTAATTATGCTAGTTGTTCCAAGTAAAGAACCTAAGACTGTGCCGATACTGTCAACCGTAAGAGCTTCTTTCATTTTTGGGAAGGTACCGTCTTTATCTACAATTGAGGTATTCCTTGTAAGGCCAATGAATTTTGCAACACTTCCGTAGAAATCAACTAGGAAAAGTACGAGTATTACGTTTAGCATTTTTGGATCGAATATTACGCTTAAATCTAACTGATTTATTGCACTAAGCATATCAGCTGAAATCGTGATTTTATCAGCTGAAGTTGTTCCCAAGCCAACAAAGTTAGCAAAAATGGTAGACAAGATTATACTGATTAAAACTGCACCTCTTATTTTGAATTTGCTTAGTATTAGTATTACGGCAGTTCCGAAGTATAGTACGTATGCAGTTGGCGAGAAAAGGATTCCCAAGCCAGCTAATTGAACTCCGTTATAACTGAGAACATTCGTAATCTTAAGTGCGATTAAGCATAAGAAAACCCCCACGCATAGAGAGAGTGCTGCTTTCATTTTGTTTGGAATTGCATTTATTATACTGATTCTGATTGTACTCAGAGTTAAAATTAAACAGAGAATTCCTGACCAGAAAACTGCCCCTAGAGCTGCCTGCCAGGTAAAACCTAATTGATTAATTACGTAGAACGCAACGTAAGCATTCATCTCCATTCCCGGAGCTAAGACTAGTGGCTTTTTTGCCCATATGCCCATTAAAATAGTCATTGAAGCTGATGCAATAATAGTAGCAAATAGAACTGCACTTTTGTTGAAACCACCCTCTCCAAGAATTGAAGGATTTACTACAAATATGTAAGAGAGTGCCAGGAATGTTGAAATTCCAGCCAGGATTTCAGTAGTGAAACTAGTGCTGTGACTTGTGAACTCAAAATATTCAGATATTTTTTTAGATAACTGATCCAAGAGTTTCATGCTGATACCTCCTTTCTCAATTTGAAGATTACGAAATCATGCACTTTTCTTCCAGAAGCTTCGTATTCTGGTGTGAAGATTGTTTCAACTAATTCCAAACCTGCACCTTTGAATAAGCCAGCATACCATTCAATCGGCCTGTGAAGTTCGACTATTTTGTAACCACCTTCTTTCTTCACTTTTTCATATTCATGATTTTCAAAATAGGTCCTGCCCGCAGGTAATCTAAAATCAATTATTGACTCTGGGAGATCGAAAATTCTTGGGTTGCATAATCCTATGTAAGCAAAGCCGTCTTTTGCAAGAGCGTCTCTTATATTTCTGGCAATTCTGGCAACTTCATCTTCTGGAACTATACATAGGACTAGATTGCACAGAATTACGTCAAAATAATCTTTTGGAATCTTGCCAATCTCATCAAACACTGAATCTGAACCTAATTTTTCTGCCGCTATTCTTAGCATTTCTGGAGAAATATCAAATGCTTTTACTTCAGCTCCCGAGTCAGCTAGTCTTTTTGCAATTACTGCTGGACCTGTGCCATAGTCTAAAACTCTTTTACCTTTAACTTCTCCAAAAGAAGATAATAGTGAATTATCATAGATCTTTTGCTTAAGATCTTCTCCACTTAGTTCTCCTGCTACTCTGGCCCAGTCTTTCATATTTCCCACAAATTTCGGAGTCTGTGATTTCATATTAATACCTTTCTTTACATTTTTTCTAACTAATTCGCACACTCAGACTATTTATTATCTTTTAAAGAAAAATGCAAGAAAACCGAAATTAATTTAAATTAATTAGTAGAAATAGTATTTATGAAACTTGATAAGAAGGATAAGGTATTACTTAATTTGCTTTATCTAGACTCAAGAATGAGCTTTGTGGAGATGGGAAAAAAACTGAGACTAAGCAGTAGCTCTGTTGAGAGAAGGATGAAAAAATTGCAGGAAGAAGGAATTGTAACCCTGCTATTTGCGGATGTGAACTTAGTGAAGCTTGGACTGAAAGGGTATAGGCTTTACTTCAAATTTGATGTTATGGATGAAAGAACTGAAAAGGAAGTTCTGAAATTATTCGAAGCATATCCAAGAACGCTTTGGGGCGTTATTTGTGAGGGAGAGTATGATGTGCTTTGGAGGATTGTTGCAAAGGATGAGCTGGAAGTTGAGAATGCAATTGCTTTGGTGCTCCAGAAATTCGGGGAAAAAATTGTGGAAAAAACAGTGGCCACTACTACTTATCAGACATATTTATCTTGGAATAAGGCTTTTGAAGCAAAAAGAAATCCTGAATTGCCTATTGAGAAGATTGTTGAAATTGAAAAATTGGATGAGACGGATATGAAGATTCTTTCTGCGCTTTATTCAAATGCACGGGAAACTACAGTTAATATTGCTAGAATAGTTGGATTAACTCCGGATGCTGTACAGCATAGAAGTAGGAATCTTAAGAGCAGAGGTTTTATTCTCGGCTATACTGCGTGGTATGATGCAAGAAAACTCGGATTTAACTATTACAAATTGCTTATTGGATTTAGGAATGTAACGAAGGAGAATGAAAAGGAATTCGTTGCTTATTGCACTGAAAATGACGATGTAATTTTTGTAAACAAGACTATTGGAAGCTGGGATATTGAATTGGATTTAATTGTTAAGGATAATGGTGAGCTGCATAAATTTACAAGAGAGATTAAAACTAAATTTGGGCATATAATAGGAAAGCACTACTTTATTTCAGTGGTTGAGGAGAGAATGTTGAATCCAATCAGGGAATTTATCTAGCGTAAGTCTTAGCACTTCCAGTGAATGAATTCGCTTTACTTGAATCTTTATCAGGAAATATTTCAACCTTTATTGTCTGATTATCCAGCATCTGAACGAGCATTACACCGACAACATTGTCTGTATGTTTAGTTATCATTTGTTTACCGTAGGATTCAATTCCATATTCGGAATCTTTGCCTTCCAGTTCAACTAAATTATATTTCACTAGACCATCTTCTACGCCAATACTTTCAGGAGCAGGTCCGTTATTTTTAACTCCGTAAGGAGTCAAGTAGTCTATGCCTGTTTTATAACCAATTGAAATCCTTATCTCATCTGGATCTACAAAATCTCGAACAAAAGAAAGGTGGCCGTTCCAGTATGGACAAAGGTAACCATCACAGTAACCAGCTTCTTCATTTCCACGGTAGTATCCACTTCCTTCTAAAAACCAGGTGCCAGAGAGCGTTCCATTAACATCAAAATCTATTTTTCCACCAAGAGGTTCTTTTTTTCTTGGGTTCTTTTCTAAAAGCTGAGTTTTTAGTGGCTCAGTAAAATAATCAAAAGGTGGAACTGCATGCGTTTTCCATGGTTCCTCTGAGTAATGATCAGGAACAGAGAAACCCTTAAGGACCACATCTGTATCTACAGTAAGCATTCCCAAAAGACCGAATGTTTCAGCTTTTCCAATTAATTGTCCTGTTTTTACTGGAAGCCTTATGTAGATACTTTTTGTATCTTTTGGTGCTTTGCCAGAAGCAAGTTGTTTAAATTCTGCATTTGCCTCTAGTATTTCTGGATCTATTTCTGTAACATGAACAAAACTTCCAAACATTTTGCATGAGTATTCAAAATAAACATGGTAGTTTTCTGCATCTACGAATGACCAGCGAGGCTGTCTTTCGACCCGTACTATATAACCATCTGCCATTGCTCTAACGTCAACTTTAGTTTTTGGATCATACTGGATTCCGATGTGGTCACCAGGAGTTACGTGACCTGAGTTTGTAAGTTCTCCCTGTGGTTCTACAAGATTAATATCTTTTATATCTATTGGAATAGAGGCAAATTCTACTTTGTCTTTTTCTTCACAACCATTTAAAAAAGTAAAAATTGGAGACTGGACGTAATTATTAGACTGTGAAACTTCATAATCTTTAGTTTCATACTCCTTAACTGAATCTTGATTTTTATTAACTTCTGAGTTTTCTTCAGATTCAATTTTTTCTTTGGTTTCTTCTGGTATTACTGGTTCTTTAGTTTCTGATTTTTCTAGAATTTGCTCTGGCAATTGTTCTTCTGCTGGTTTTTGAATACAACCAATTAGAAGAAACAAAACAACTAATATTGAAATGAAGGTTTTCATATTTCTAATTCAGAATTATTGATTAAAAAGGTATGCGTCTAGATTGCGTTCAAAATCGGATTTAGATATTTTCCATCCCCTTGCAAAAATTCCAGTTGTTTTGCCCCGCTTGCTTCAATATATTCTTTAAGAGCAGGGAAATCACAATGGTCACTTAGTGGAAACGCCTTATCCACGTCATATCTAAAATTTATTGACCAACCAGTAGAAATCGAAGAAAGAGTTTTTCTTCCAAAGGCTTCGCTTAAACGGGCAGCAAAATATCTTTTTGCCTGCCTCATTGGAACTATTGCTGCAAACGGACGGTTCATTACCTCTTCGGCTTCATCCGTTCCAACTTTTATTCTTTCTAAATTTACTCCATATTTTTGGTAGATTGAGGAAAAATGATCAATTTTTTCGGTAACTATTGGGATGATAGCTGCGCAGGTATTTAAAATTTTAATTAGCTCCTGGGCTTTACCTAATTCATAAGCTCCAATAATTACGTTATTTCCTAGGTCTAAATTCATCTTAAACCATTTTGCAATATCTGAGCAGACTTCTTCATAGGGTGGGAACATGTAAGCCGGATTTCCATAGGTTGCATCAATGATTAAACGATCACAGGAAAGTATTTCTGCCCCCTTGGTTATTACAGTGTTGTGAGTACAAATGTCTCCGGTGTAAACAGTTCTTAATCCGTCTTCTTCAATTAGAATTTGCCTTGCCCCAAGTATGTGGCCTGCCGGAAATGTTTTAACTGATTTAAGCGAAACACGTTCCCCGTAAAGATTACCTAACTCAAAAGTTTCGTCACTTGCAATTAATTTTTTTTGTTTTTTGTTTTTTAGGCCATTTAAGTGGTCAGAATGAGCATGAGAAACAAAGGAGATGTCTCCATTAGCGTGGTCAAAAGCTATGGTTAGGCCTTCAGTAACTGCTTGCATTAGGGGATTTGTAAGCTAACTTATTTAAAAATTCTGGAATTAAGATAGTAAGATACTGTACGCATTTACGATTGATGAATTGCAAATAACCAATAAAAAAACTTCAAAAAAATAAAACTCGCTTTTTCGATTAAGTATCCCCACTTC
>JACPAS010000066.1:6013-9828 GCA_016180665.1 Microcaldota archaeon | reverse complement strand
CTTTATTTTGAATCTCACCCATGGTTTTTACTATTTGTGCCTTGTGAAATCGTTTCTTTAGAATCCGTCGTTCTGATTCTTCTATGTCTATAAGGGCGATATTCATAAAAACACCAGAATTTGTGTTTGTAATACCACCAAGAATTTAAATGCCAATCAGTCAGCAGCACCTCCTCATTTTGTTAGATGATGGGGGTCGTAATTCCAGTAATAGGATAATACTTTACTATTTATTATGGGAATACACCCTTGTTTTTGATCGGAAATTTTCATTTTTTGAAATTCTAAAGTTTGGGGTGTGATGTGACTATAGTCACATCCTATATAAACTTTACTTCATACTATATAATGATGCAACTAATATACATATACGATATAAAAGGAAAAGATAGGCGTGATTTTAACAGAATAAAGAGAATGTTCTATTATAGATTAGTCAAGCTGAATATGATGGGCTGTGTTTGGAAAACCAGATCCGTCTTATTGGTCCCTCAGAAAATGGAGCAATTATTAGACGATTTTTTCAAGTCATTCTCAAACAATATTGAAGTCTACAAAATAAAAACAAAACAAATTGAATCTTTAAATGAGAAATAGGAAAGAAAAATAGTGGAATTACGACCCCCCGCCAACAAGGTGAAACGACCACTCCACTACTTTTCCTGAGCTTCAAAAAGTAAATCCAAATCCAGCTCACATACACCAACTTCAAATTCAATATTATCCAGAACAGTGGCAGACAGCTTGCCTACTACGCCCGCATCCACATCCCCTACTCTAATTCTAGCAGATTCTTTCGAAAAATAGTCTGGTAAGTCTTTAACTTCCAGTTTAAACTCAAAATTCAACTCCTTTAATAGCGTCTCGGAATCCCCTTGGTCTTATTATTTCTGAAAACCTCTAACAACGAAATCACTAATATGGGCCTTAATGCTGTGCATTCTTCGCTTGCCGGGTTGAGCACTTCTTCTAATCCTGCAAACCCAAATTTCTTAGCTTCCTTTCTATTCACCAAGAAAAATGTCTTAATCTCTCTGAATCCAAATCCTCGCATAGATCCATCAATCTGTCCGTACGTACTAATTTCCTTACCGGGGCTGAAAAAATTCGGAAGGCTCGGTTTAAATTTATCATAACCGTGTGCAATAGCGATATCCTCTATAATATCAACAGGATGAATTATGTCCAACCTATAAGGTGGGGCTTCAACCCGTTTACCATCAAAATCATACCCCATTCTTAATAAAAAATCTTTAACTTGGCTCTTCGTCAACTCAGTTCCAAGTACCTTATTTACACCTTCTCCATCCAGCTCAACAAACCTCCCACTCAAGTCCGGTACAACTACCTTCTTATCGGGGTACTTCATCTCCACTGAATAAATCTTTCCTCCTAAATCCTGCAAGGCACAGCATACTACCTTAAGTACACCAGAAATTGTCTCAAAATCATTGCCCGTAACCTCTATGAACAAATCGCTGGTTGTGGCACCTATTTTTCCTAGCTCCTCTGAATTCACAATTGGGATAAGGACAAGCACCTTCCCATCCACATCTAAATATACCGGATACTTATCGCACCCATCCAGCAAATATCCATTCTCAATTCCTTTCGGATGCTTTTCTAAAATCTCTTTTGCACTGGCAACCTTTGGATAATTCAATGGTTTATAAACAATTTCCTCAGGTTTTTTCGCAGTATAATAAATCGGAAACTTCATCAGATTCAGGTCAAAGAATCCCATGCCGAACTTCTTAACCCTTCTTCCAAGCGTGGTTATCAACTTATCCTGAAACTGAATCAGCTGTTCAACCAATTCGTCATTTAGTTTTAGTCCCTTCACAACTGCACATGCGCTATACGGACGTATTTTCTCTACGCTCTTATCTACGATTACAACATACTTGCTTTTTTCTGTCGCATACTTTTGCAACCCCTTCTTCTTTCCGATATAACTCAATACTGAGCGTGCGAGGCCAGTTATGAAGAACCAGTCCGGTCGATTAGGTGTTATCTCGGCAACTATTAGCCCATCTTCTCTTTCTTCTGCAGGTGCACCGAGCTCATTCAATACCTCTACGAGCCTTTCCTTTGGTAGATTTACGAATTTTCTAAACTCATTATATGGAATTTCAACCACAGCCATTTCTATCTTCCCTCTTTTCTCTTGCAATTGCCCTGGCGGTTTCAGTTGGGTAATCCTCATTCAGACAGCCCGTACAAAGCGGCAGGCTAATTGCTCTTTTCAAACCTTCAATTGATAAATAACCCAAGCTATCTACTTCTAAAAACTTTCTAATCTCTTCAACCGTCCGTTCGTGCGCAATTAGCTCTTTATATGTTGACATATCCACTCCGTAGAAGCAAGGTGCTTTTATTGGCGGACACGTAATCCTCAAATGAACCTCTCTGGCTCCGGCACCCTTGACCAACCTGACGATTTCCCTAAGAGTGGTTCCACGAACAACACTATCATCAATAAGCACTATTCGTTTTCCATTAATAACTGACCTTATGGGATTTAACTTCATTCTCACCGCATCAGACCGTTTGATTTGGGTCGGCATTATAAATGTGCGTCCAATATACCTGTTCTTTATCAACCCTTCTTCCAATCCGATTTTCGTTTCTTTTGCAAATGTTTCTGCAGCAGTTCTGGCTGTATCCGGAATTGGGATAACTATGTCGGCCTTAACCGGACACTCTCTAGCTAATTCGACCCCCAATCTCTTTCTAACTTCAAAAACATTTCTCTGATTTATTATAGAATCAGGCCTGGAAAAATAAACATATTCAAACATACAATGCCTTGGGGTGTTTGGCATAACCTGCTTTCTAATCATTTTTCCATCTGTGCCAAGAATAACTAATTCCCCCCCAACTACCTCACCAGAGTACTCGACATTATTTATGTCCAAACCTGCAGATTCTGAAGCGAAAATAAGTAGTTCATCATTTTCTCCATAGACCAGGGGCCTTATTGCATTTCGATCTCTGAATGCCACCAAATAATTATCAATCAGTGCAACAACAGAAAATGATCCATCCAAACGAGCCATTACTTCTTTAACTGCGGCCTCAATCCCGTCCCCAGCTTTTTCAGCCAATAATATCGCAATTATCTCAGAATCGACCGTGCTCTTTAATTTTATTTTTCTCTTCTCCAATTCCTCCTTCATCTGTTCATAGTTTGCTATGTGTCCGTTATGTGCAACTGCAACATTCTTGTAAACTACTGGCTGTACATCAGACAAGACGAGTCTGCCTGCAGTTGGATAACGAGTGTGTCCTATCCCAACTCCGCCATTAATCTTAAAACCAGTCTTGAACACTTCAGTAACTAGCCCTAACCCGCCCTTCCAACGGAGTTTATCTTTATTATAAACTGCAATTCCAGCAGCATCTTGCCCCCTGTGTTGAAGTGCAATCATGGAATGATAAATAAAATTAGCCGCGTTATTACCCTTCTTGCAGAATATTCCTACGATTCCGCAGGACTCTCTTTTCTCAGCTAAAGAGTGATTAATCATAAGTAATATGGGGCTTTTGTTTTTAAAACATTAACCGCTAGAGAATTAATATGCGTTATTCACTTATTGCAATAATTTCCGTTGCTGGCCAGCTGTTCTCATTGGGCCTAGCTTTTCTATTCCATTTTCTAATGGCAAGGATGCTTGGCCTGACTGCTTATGGCGAACTTGGGGTTCTTCTATCTGTATTTACCATTCTAATATTTCCAATAATCAGTGTTCAGGCAGTGTTAATGAGGGAAGTAGCAAAACTCCAGATCGAAAATGAAAATGAAAATGCACACT
>JACPAS010000066.1:0-6005 GCA_016180665.1 Microcaldota archaeon | reverse complement strand
TAATTGCACATTATTTTAAACAAGGATTTATTTTCGCAATTCCCCTATCTGGCCTTGCATTTGTCATTCTCTTCTATTCTGGTCTAATAAATGATCCTCTAAATTCATCACTTGTTCTGATGAGTGTGCCAGTTTTCTATTCAATATTCATTTTCAATAGTTATTTACAAGGACAGCAAAAACCAATTCACTTTGCCTCAATTTTAGTGCTTTCTGATCTCCTCCGTCTGTTGATTTCAGTATTTTTGGTCTACTATGGTCTAAACCTTCTCGGTGCAACTGCTTCCTATGCAATAGGCTCGTTAATCCTGTTCATTCCAATCCTGCTCATACTTTATTTTAGAAACAAATCCAACACAAAAGAGTATGCCTTTTCACTCAAGGCCAACCTGATTCATGTATTCCCAACTTATCTTCTCCTAGCATTTCTTCTTACTGGGGATTTATTTTTTGTAAAATATTTTGCTGACCCGGAATCCGCAGGTCTCTATACTGCCGCATCTACCCTAGCTCGTTCTATATTTTTTGTTTCAATAGGAGTAATGAACGCATTTCTTCCCCAATCTTCAAAATTCGATTTAAAAAAGGACCTTCCCAAAATCTCAAAACCACTTTTCATTTCAACACTTTTGCTACTTATGTTCTCTAGCGGCATCTACGTAACAAAAGACCTGCTTCTAAGTGTGCTCTATGGATTTGAGGGGAGCAACCTCCTTATTGCCTCTTCGGTTTTAGGGGCATTAACAATCTCAATCTTTTTCCTTTCAGTTAGCATTTTATTAATCAATCTGCTCTGGTCTCAGAACGAGCAAAAAATACCCCTAATAATTTCAATATTTGGTGTGCTGATTGCACTCATAATCATGTTTTGGTTCGCTAACTCTAATAAACCACTAGACGTGGCGATTGCCAGCCTCATTTATAATTTTATTTTAGTTGTTTTGTGCCTTGCAGCAGTTCTTAAAAAATATATTTTCAAACTAGCGCCTTCGCCTTCTCGCCCAAATTAAAAATTGCATCAATTGCTGCCATATAAGGTTCAAAACCTGGAAATGCCTGCTTATATCTCGGGTGTTCATACTTGTGCCACATTAATTTAATGCCTATAAATTTTGTCTGGTCTAAATAATCTTTACTTCCGCCAGAACCAGTAAAATAAGCAGCGCCGCCAACGGCTTCCACCATCGCAATTAGGGCATCAGTTTGCTTTCTATCCCTATCAATATCTAACTCAGAACTTCTAACTAATCTTGTTCCAATATCAAATTCATCTTTTACAAAATTTATCAGCCTTATGCTTACATCTGCAAGTGTATCAAACTCTTCAATCTTATAAACCCGCTCAATTTCATCCTTATAGCTCTCAAAATAATCTGCGCGTGCATAGTTTGCCTTCAAACTTGCTAAATGTTTTTCCCTCCATCTGCCGTCTTTAGGGAGCTTAACCTCACAAACCGGCCTAAAATGATACTCTTTTTCCACAGGTATTGTTAGATAAACCGAACCATCCTTTGTACGAATCTTATTCCTATTGGCAAGACTATTCTTTGGGTATTGAGCGGTATCATAAAGAATAAACGTATCCGCCATTTTCATTTTGTTAAAATATCCGAGCCACGGCAAATAATTTGGTTGGTGGATTGCCACTATAATATTATCGACCATAAAAATCTTCGTGTGACTATAGTCACACATACAGTTTTACGAGGTTTCTATTTTTCTATCCATCTTATCATCTCAAACCCTTCCGCATATTTCTGATTAATCTGCTGCCCCCTAACAACTGCTAAGCTTCTCAAATACTCTTCTGTTACGTAATTTCTCTTTCCCTTCTGTGATTTATATTGCGAAACAACCTCAACTTTCTTCATGATGTGCCTATCTTCAACAGAGACAAAAAAATTCAACCGTCCCATAAGATTATTCCACGGTTCTTCGTATCCCAATAAACATGAATGTTTGAATGCCCGAACGCCCTCCTCATTAATCGTATGATGGTCCTGGTGAATATCAAATGAGCATGGCAGAACGACTAACTCCGGTTGAAGTTCCTTTCTCAATTCTATTAATCTCTCAAGAATCCCCTGCCTTGCTTCAGGAAATCTACGCACCTTAAAATCATAGTTTCTAATATTTTCACTTCTCACACCCAATTTTTTCATTGCATTATTAAACTCTTTTTTGATGTTATCCTCTTTATCCAATGATTCATCGCACCAGGAAAAAGTAGCCCAATAAACTCCCGCGCCGTTTTCAATTGCTTTAGCAATTGTTGCGCTTGCCCCTAATTCTCCATCATCCGGGTGCGGACTTAAAACAAGAATCTTTTTCTTATCAAACATACTCATCGCCAATACCAAAACTAGCTTTTCTCAAGCTTCAATCCTTCATGGACCATAAATACAAAATCACAATCTTCTGGCCTTGAGAATCTTAACCCTAATCCTTCGACCTCTCCCTTGCTCAAGAGATCGTCAAAGCCAAAAACATTCAACCCTTCTTTTTGTAATTCAGTAATTAATGGAATAGATCTAGTGTGATACAGCTCCTTAACTCCTTTTCTATAAGTAAGCCCGTAAATGCAAATCCTAAGTTTGTTTAATCGTACACCGCTTCTTTTTAATTCAGTAATTATTCCATCCTTCCAGTATAAAACCATCTCATCATTCACTTCTCTAGCTGCTCTTATTGTCTTAACATGTGTTTTTTTCCCTTTTGCATCTGCATTATTAATTAAAAACCATGGATAAACTGGAATGCAGTGACCTCCAACCCCAATTCCTGCTTCGTGTATATGGCAAAATTTATGATTCGCAAACTGCCTCACTTCGCTAAAATCCACTTCATTCTCCTGGCAGCATTTGAAAAGTTCATTTGCGACAGCAATATTAACATCTCTATAAACCCCCTCCGCTATCTTAATCATCTCAGCAGTGCGCGCATTTGCAACGAGCTTAGTCTGCGGTAGGATTTTTACATAAATTTCAAGTGCTTTTTTCGCAGAGGCCGGATCAACTCCTCCAAGTACTTTTGGAAAATCCCTAAATCTGGAAATTGCAAAGCCACTCATAAGCCTCTCAGGGGAGTAGGCAAGAAAAACATCCTTACCAACCTTAAATCCACTTTTTTCGAGCAATGGTTTATATCGATTTTCCGTAGTTCCAACTGGCAGGGTTGTTTCTAATACAATCACATCTCCTTTTTTTAATCCTGAAACAACTCCATTAAATGCAGCATCAACATATTTGAAATCAGGCTGGTTTTTCCCATCTAATAAAAGAGGAACTAGAATTATGTGCATCTGTGTGTCAGTTGCAGCAGTTTTAGGATCTGAAGTAGCTCTCAACCTCTTCCCGCCATATTTTTTTATCAACTCATCTAAACCTGGCTCTTCAGGAAAAGGATTAACGCCATCATTAATCTGTTCGACCAGTTGTTTATTCAAATCCAGTCCAATCACATCAAAACCTGCATCTGCAATAATTGCTGCAAATGGCAATCCAGCCTTACCAAGGCCAACAACCTGAATCTTCATTTCGCCTCGACCCTTGCCCTAATCTCATCTGCAACTCTTAATGCAGATACACCGTCATTAACCGAAACTGGGAATTCTTTACCACTACGAACACACTCCAAAAACATTTTAAGTTCTTCCCGGAGTGGTTCTACCTTACTTAGAAGGACTTTATCAACAACGCTTTCTTGTGAGTAATTTATTGTTGGAGAGTCTAGTGGCTTTGCCTTCTTATGTACATATAACTCTTGTGTCATAAGATCTCCAACAGTCGTTTTCTGCTCTTCCTCAACAGATATCTGCCTTGTTTTTTTAGAAGATAATCTGCTTCCAGACAACTTCACAATACATCCTTCAAAATCAATAATCGCAGAAACAAGCTCAAGCATTTCTTTCTTTACTCCGCCTGCGCCCACTATCTTGTATTTTTTACCTTTGAATAAGTAGTTCCACAATATATCAATATCATGAATCATAAGATCTGTTATAACATCCGCATCTGTTATTCTTCCAAAATGTGGGTTGTGCCTTTCTAATTCTATATAGTATGGTTTTTCCAAAATCCGCTTAGTCTCTTGGATAACCGGATTAAACCGTTCTATGTGCCCTACGCCAACAATAACTTTACTTTTTGCAACTGCATCAGCAACTTTCCTTGCTTCTTGGACTGTACTTGCAACTGGTTTTTCAATCAAACAATGTACTCCTGCATTAAGGACCTTTTTGACGACCTCATGATGAGAGGCGGTCGGCACACACACACTAGCCAGATTAACTTTTTGAAGCAATTCATCAATGCTTCCAGCAACCTGAACACTAAACTGATTTGCAACTTGTCTTGCAGCGGAATTGTTAATATCTACAATAAATATCTCTTCAACTCCACGTAGGTCATTATAAATACGAATATGGTTCTTTCCCATCCAACCAGTTCCTATTATGCCTATTTTCATTTTATTTCCCCCCTGCAATATCAGAGACTCCAGTAGCTATAAAACTTAACTCTTTCTCACTTAGTGATGGGTGGACAGGCAAACTCAAAACCTCCTTTGCAACTATCTCACTTACAATGTGCTTTTCATTTCCATACCCAAGATTTTTATATACTGGCTGGTGATGGACTGATATCGGATAGTGCACTCCAGTTCCAATACCTAGTTTTTCTAATTCTTGCTTAAATTGATCTCTGCTTAACCTGCACTCAGAAGTTATCCGAATAACATATTGATGGTAAACATGCTCGCTGTAATTCGCCTTATATGGTTTGATTATTCCACCTGCTTTTATACCGTTATTTAGATATTCTGCATTTTTTCTTCTTACATCATTCCATCCGTTTAACTTCTTTAGCTGGGCAATTCCTATTGCAGCTCCAATATCTGTAAGCCTATAGTTATAACCTACTTCCGTATGAAGGTATTTTTCGCTTTGCCCGTGGTCTCTCAGAAGCTTTGCTCTTTTTGCAACAGTTTCATCATTTGTAGTAATCATTCCGCCTTCACCAGTGGTCATATTCTTAGTTGGATAAAAGCTAAAAGATCCGATATCAAAAGATCCAACTCTCCTTCCATCAAATTTCTCTCCGTGTGCTTGTGCGCAATCCTCAATGATACTAATCTTTTTTCCATCAACAACCTCGCTCAGTGCCTTCATATCTGCAGCCTGTCCAAAAAGATGAACTGGGATAATTGCCCTAGTTTTATTACTTATCTTCTTCTCCACATCTTCAATATCCAAAGTAAATGTTCTCTGGTCAACGTCAACAAAAACAGGCTTCGCACCTTGAAACAGAACTGAATTCGCAGTAGCTATAAATGTAAATGCCGGTACAATTACCTCGTCACCTGCGTTTATTCCAAGTGCTTTCAATGCCAAATCTAGTGCAACCGTTCCATTCACAACAGCAACAGCATGTTTTACTCCAATAAATTCTGCAAACTGCTCTTCAAAAAGTTTAACCTGTTTTCCCTGCGCAAGCATGCCGCTCTCCATAACTGTCCTGACACTTTCAATTTCTTCAGCTCCAATAATTGGTTTTGCAACAGGTATCATCATTTATTCGCCTTCTCATGGTTACATTCAAAATTTGCAGGTTTTTTAACTCCAAGGTTAATACCACATTTACATACCCAGCCCCTTGCCTTTGCTGGGTTACCGTAAACTAATTGCTGCGGTTCAACATTCTTGGTTACAACTGCTCCAGCGCCAACCATCGCATACTCCCCAATGGTTATTCCTGCAATTATAGTTGCATTAGCTCCAATACTTGCGCCTTTTTTAACTTCTGTTTTGGCAATCTTTTCCTGGTTCCATATCCATGCCCTAGGGTAGAGATCATTTGTAAAAGTTACTGATGGTCCAACAAAAACGTCATCTCCTAACACAACTCCATTAAAAACTGAAACAAAATTCTGTATCTTTACTCCATTCCCAACAACTACGCCACTATCTATATAGACACCCTTGCCGATATTACATTCCTCTCCGATCT
>JACPAS010000065.1 GCA_016180665.1 Microcaldota archaeon | reverse complement strand
ATGGTGATTGTTGGAGCTAGTGGGAAATTTAATCCTAGTAGGAAAAATGAACTTGAAAAACTTGGAGTAAAGGTAATTGTTTCTGGAGAAGAGAAGGTTGACTTGTTCGCATTTCTAAAAGAAGTGGCGAAATTAGGAATAAACTCCATCTTACTTGAAGGAGGAAGCGAGTTGAATGCATCCATGTTGGATGATGGTTTAGTTGATAAATTCTTATTTTTTGTTGCACCAGTAATTATTGGGGGAAAAAATGTCAAAGGACCAGTTGGGGGGGATGGAATTAGAGAAATAGCCGATGCTTACAAATTAGAGTTCAGAAGAATAAGAAGAATTGGGAAAGATATTTTAATTGAGGCTTACCACTTACAAGATGGTAATTCCTAAGTAAAGGCCAATCAAATAGCCAGCCATGGCTGCTACAAATCCAATAACCATCATTTCTACTCCGCTTCTAAACCAGTTTCCAATTGTTGTTTTTCCTTTGTAGGCTCCAGTTAGAAATAATGCAACTGCTGAAATTACTATTGATGGAATAATTGCTGAATCTAATGGGAGAAAAAAGAATGGAATTAAGGGAATTAATGAACCGACCACTGCGGAGGCACCCACTATAACCCCTTCCATTACTGGATTTTTTGATTCTACTGGAGCTAGACCTAACTCCTCAGCCATCATTATATCTAGCCAAACTTTTTCATCTGAGCAAATTTTATTAACCACTGTCTCTAGTTCTTTTCCCTTAAAGCCTTTCTTCATGTAGATTAATTTTATTTCTTCACGCTCAACCTCTGGAAAATCTTTTATTTCCTGCTTTTCTCTTGCAAGTTCACTGAAATAATAATCAACTTCTGCTTTTATTGAGGTGTAAGCAACAGCTGCCATGGAAATTGATTCTGCAGCAGTTGCAGCCAAACCTGCGATTATTACGATTTTTGCATCTCCAGTTGCACCAGCTACACCTAAGACAATTCCTAAAACATTAACCAACCCGTCCTGCCCTCCAAGGATTATTTGACGTAGGAATGAACCATGGTTTATACCTGAATGAGGTTCATGTTCAAATGGTTTGTTTACTACTCCTTTGGTCATAGGATCACCTAAAGTTCATAATAACTTTAACTTGCCCAAAATCTTATCAATCTCTTTTTCATCCCATGGTCCTGCTCCAAAGCAGGTAATTGTTCCTGGTTCTATTTGGGTTTTTCCTGCGTCTCTAATTAGTTCTGGTGGAATTCCTGCTCTTTTTACCTGCCCTAAGTAGTCTAGCAATTCTTCTTCAGAATTTACTTTCAGGACTATTTTTTTCTGGCCCTCTAGTTCCCATTCTTTTGCTATTTCAGGTTTTTTTGATCTAACTAGAATGTAGGCTGACACTGATGCGTGGGCACATTGGCCTGCTAGTTTTCCTTTTCCGAGCTTAAGATCATTACGGACTACGATTGCTTGTTTGTACATGAATATCAAATAGTATTTGTGACGGCTATTTTTATACTTTCACTTGGCATTTACAGATTAATGTATGCTTTGAGAGCGACTGATTTAGTAAGGAGTGCCAGAAGATCTGGTTTTAGAGCAACGCCTCAGCTTGACAGTTTGCACAAAAGCGGTCAGTTAGAACGTATACTTGAAATAATTACTGCATTGGCTTTATCTAGTTTTAGAAGATCTGCGAAAAGATTTGAAACTAGAGAGGATTTGATGCAGATGGCAATTATTAGGTTTTTAAAAGATCTGGAAGAAGGTAAATATGGAGATGGAGAAAAAATTGTTGGTTTGGTGGCAACTGCAGTTAGGTGGGAGCTAATAGGTGCTGCGAAGAAACGCCTTAGAAGAGAGAGAAAAGAGCTTCTTCAATTTGAAGACAGAAGACCTGAAGAACTAAATTCGTCAATAGACCACTCATTGACCTTGAAAGAAATTGAGTTAACTCTTGCAAGAATGATTGAAAGAGGAATGATAACGCAAAGGCAAGTTGATGTTTTTATTGCAATGGCACTTGGATTTAGTTGGAATGAAGTTGAGAGTGAACTCGGAATAAGCAGAGGAACAATTCATTCGGATCAGGTTAAGTCTCAGAAAGCAGTTGGACCACAGCTTTTATGAGCTAGATTTTCCAGTATTTCTTATTCTTCACAAAAGTTTTTTGCGCTTCAATTAAATCCCAGTAGAATGAGTCTTCATCGCGGTGAAGTTTTCTGAGAATTCTGTCTGCGGTCTGAGCCCCAACTCCATAACTAGCGAGAGAAATTACGGCTTTTTTTCCATAAGTTCTAATTAATCCGGCCTCGTATTCTTCATCCGTTCGTTTAGTCCGCTTCTCATCAATCGTAAAGAGCGATTCAGAATTGCATTTGTTGCATTTGATTTTTTCAGGCGCCCCTGCAATATGCAAAAAACGTGTTGAGGAACAGCTAATGCATTTGAGCTGGACGGTTTTTTCAAGCATTCTCTCCTTAAAGGCTGAGATCATCTCTTTGCGTGGCTCAAAACCTCCAACTGCTTCATCTGAACCCAATTTCTCTATGCCCAATTTAGCAAAAAAACTGGGTTTATCACGCTTATCAACTATTAGTTTGATTTTTCCGTTCTTCAAACCTGCAAAAACTTCTTCAGTTCTCTCAACATCAAAATACCTAAAAAATACCGTGCGTAACGTTTCTTCGTAAACGATTGAATTACGCATAACCTCAATGAATCTCCAGCCAATTTGTGCATCAGTATTCAACAAACCGAAAAGCCTTCCAACATGAGTGAACCTAAATTTCAGTAAAAATGAATTGTGGAGACTTTTCTCAAGTTCGGCTCTAACTACGTTTATTTCTTTAAAAGCATTGAGCAGATGTTTCTCATCCAGTCGATATGGAAGTTTGACTAAGATACGGTAAGGATCTGCAACTGCACGAACACTTTCGCCAATTAATTTTGAAATTTTAAAGGAGAATATCCTGGCAATTGCTTCGTTTACTTTTGTTCCAAAGCACGCATGAATTATTATTACATCTTCTACGATTTCCATAATTACGGTTTCATTATCTGGTAATGGCTGAACTTTCTTCTCGCTTTTTCTCAACTTTCCAACATCCTGCGCAACCTCATAATCTACTGGGATATCTTCGCCAGTCCAATCTGGAATTGCAACTTCTAATGCAGAACTAGGTTCAACGACGACTTCCTTTTCAGTGATGTCTATTACGCGCCAGGGCTGACCTTTGGCTAAGAAACTCGCGCCAAAATCTAAATTCATTACAAAAGCTTCATCTAATGAAGCAATTATTCTGTTTCCACTAATTTCACGCATTAAGTAGCGTCGTTCTCTTGGAATTGTAGTTAAATTTAAACAATAGTATTCGCGTGCACGTGAAGTCATCTTAATAAAAATATTTTTTTCATCTTCCTCTTCGTAGAAGATCAGACCCTCTGAATAAAGTTGGAGTGCGATTCTTTTTAGTTTTGTAAATGAAATTCCATAAGCATAAGATCTTAATAAGATTAAATGAGCTTCCATCAAATTAATTTCACCTTTGTCTATACAAACTCCGATTAGCTGATGGGCAATTACATCCAATGCACTGCGTTCTGCTTTCTTATCCTCCATCCAGAATTCTGAACGTATTTTTATTGCTTCTGCTTCTAAGTAATCATCAAAATCATTCGTAATGATTAAGCCTTTTGGCGTTTTTTCCAGAGAGTGGCCACTTCTACCTACACGTTGGATTAGTCTAAAAACTTGATGAGGCGAACTGTACTGAATCACCAAATCAACATCCCCGATATCTATTCCAAGTTCAAGAGAAGAAGTGGACAAGAGAGAACGAATTTCACCCGATTTAAATTTATCTTCTGCTGCAATGCGAACTTCTTTTGAAAGAGAACCGTGATGAACCTCTACTGGGGCTTTTTCTTCTCTTAATGTAGCTCCAAGTTCTTCTGCAGTTGAACGGGTATTGGAAAAAATTAAAGTTCGGTGTTCCTCTGCCAATTTCTTTATCAGATCTACTCTCTCTTTCTGTTTTTCGATTTTCTTAATTTCAATTTCCATTTTTCTGGTTTTACCTGTTTCTGCAATTGAGTAGGGACGTTCACCAAATATTAGTTTTGCAGCTTCACCTTCATTAGAAACAGTTGCACTGATTGCGATTCTTTGGAAAGACCGATTTTGCGAAACTTTAATTAATTCCTCAAGTCTTTCCAATCCCATTGAAAGCTGTGCGCCACGTTTATTATCCAGAATGTCATGTACTTCGTCAACAATTACGAATTCGATATTTTCCAAATGCTTTCGCATTATTGGACCTATGAACAGAGCTTGTAAAGTTTCAACTCTAGTTAGCATTATTTGAGGGGGTTTTTGTCTTTGTTTAGTTCGCTCAGCTTGAGTCGTATCACCATGCCTTACTGCATGCGATACGGTTAACCGTTCACACCACCAGTTGAATCTTTTGAGTAAATCCCGGTTTAGGGATTTAAGAGGGGTGATATATAATGCACGGATACCTTCTTTTTTATCCTGGATCTTTTCTAAAACGGGAAGAAGAACCGCCTCACTTTTTCCACTGCCAGTTGGTGCAAAAATCAGTACGTTCTCTCCATTAAGGATTTTTGGAATAGCTAACTTCTGAATGTCGGTAAGATCAGCGAAACGCTCTTTGATTAATTCCACTAGCCTTGTAGATTTCATTAGTTAGATTATAGACGGAAAAATTGAAAAACAGATCATTTATTAAGCTGTTTCTACCTCAATTTTGCATATGGACAAACATTCTCTGGAGACGTACCTGAAGGCAGTTTACTGCTTGAGTGAAGGCGGAGAACAGCCAAAAACAGTAAGCATTGCCAGAGTTCTAAATATAAAACCCGCCAGCGTAACTGAAATGCTGGATAAATTAGTTAAAGGAGGGTACGTTGAACACCAGCCTTATAAATCAGTGAAATTAACTAAAGAAGGTAGAAAATTAGCACAAAAGGTAGTGAGAAAAGAAAGGCTGATTAAAAGTTTCTTATATGACGTTCTAAAAGTAAAAAAAGAACAAGTTAAGTTACAAGCATGTGGAATTGAGCATGTGATTGATGATAAGACTGATGAGCATCTTTGTATTAGTTTGAATAGGCCGATGAAGGACCCTATTGAAGATAAGCCAATTCCACATTGTGAAAAAAAAATGACGTGCAAGAGTTGTTTAAGTTCTAATTCTAGTTTAAAAAGGATTTTGTAAGACCAAAAAATAAAAGGATTTAAAATGTAGATGAATATGCATAAATGGTGATTTTATGGGAGCTGGAACTTGTAATTACTGTAACTCAAACAGAAGTGATGCCATGTTCATAGTGGATTTGGGCCAGCAGTATAATTTCGGAGAAGGAAGAATGTGCTTTGACTGCCTCCTTAAATGGGGGGACAAATACTGGGAAGCAAAAAATGCTGGTAAAAAATAATTTTTCTTTTTGATCAGTCACCTCTATCAAAACCATCAAGTATTGGACGATCACCTTTGTTACCATGTGAAGTTCCACCACCTACAAACCACGGTGCCTCAGCGAGTTCATCCATATCAGGACCACTGAGCTTTTTTGTGCGTGGAGCAACTGCTGATTTTACTGCTTTTAAGAAGGGAACAGCATCCCAAAGATTTGTTTCCACTTTTCTTGGATCAGGCTCACCAGATATAACAATAGCATCACATTCAGAATGAGCTTCAGCTATTGCCTGAGTAATTATTCTTTCCCTATCTGAATCTGCAACGCCATTTAATCTTCCTTGATGTATAGGGCGAATGTTAACAACTTCATTAATTAGGGCTTCTCTTCCTGCACCAACCAAAAATGCACCTGTTTGAATGTCAATGAAACCTGCTGCTGCAAAACGGGCAACTAAGCCGTCAGTTGAAAGTGGTGGGCTTGCAGTGACTGGTTCTGGTGCATGACTAAGTAAAGTTGTAACTGCAGCTTCAATTTTAGCGCAGACCATTTGCATAAATGGAAATTTTAGCGCAGACCATTTGCATAAATGGATGGAAATCAATCGAATATTCTGATTTTGTTTTTCCATCAACTTGTGCAGTTGGGTCTATTTGAATAAAGGCAGTACTGGTTCCGCCTATGAATACCCCGCCAGGAAGTAATGTTTCAGCTATTGCATTAATTATTTCTTGTTTTGGTAAACCAGATTCGTCTGCATTCAGCCATTGGAGGATTTGGAATCCGACTATCGCATCAACTTTGGCTCGTAAAATTTTTGGCAACCTTTCTAAACGAGTATTAACAAAGGAAGCTCTATCACTAGGTAAAAGTGCACTACTACTGAAGAAGTGTTTGGCAAAATCCAAAAATTCTAATTCTTTTGCAGAGGGACTGCCAATATGGAGTATCCGCTCTGCTACATAGGCCTTTTCATTATTTGTTGCTATGCCAAATTT
>JACPAS010000064.1 GCA_016180665.1 Microcaldota archaeon | reverse complement strand
TTTTATGAATAAATCAGAACTTAGGGAAAAAATGCTGGGAAGAAGGAATATATTAACGGAGGAAGAAGTAAAAGAGAAAAGTGCACAGATTGTTTCAAAAATAATTGAATTGAAGGAATACCAAAATGCAAAGACTATTGCAGTTTATATTGCTAAGGGTAGCGAGGTTGATTTGACAAGGTTAATTTTGAATGCGATTACTAACAAAGAAGTTTTAGTTCCAATAACGAACGATCATATCGAATTCTATAAATTTACTACTTTTGGGGATTTGAAACCTGGAAGATTTGGGATTTTAGAACCTGAAATGCGGTTGAAGCCAACAAGAGAACCGGATTTGATTTTAATTCCTGGATTGGCCTTTGATAAACACCTCCATAGACTTGGATATGGAAAAGGATATTACGATAAATATCTGAAAAGCTCAAAAGCATTCAAAATTGGAGTTGGATTTGAATTTCAGATTGTAGAGAAAATACCAAATGATGAACATGATGTGAAATTGGATCTGGTTTTAAGTGAAGGAAAAATAGTGGGATAAAAAATTCACATTTAACCTATTACTGTGACATGTGTTTTTAAAATATTCGCGTTTCATGTTAAATAATGCATGTAACTTTAATGCGCAAGAAAGTTGGTAAACTAGGCATAGTTGGAGTAAGCACATCTACTGCTACCACTATTGGTATTGTGGGCTACTGGTTCTCAAAAGCTCACAGGAAAACCGAATGGGGGAAAGAATACGGCGAGTTTAAACGAGAGCTAGGAAAAGCAAAGAAAGATGGAAAATTAGATGGGAAGGATACTGAACTAGTTAATAGATATATAGAATTGCAACATGAAAAAAACGATATTGGAATGCACGCAGTTAAAGATGGTGCAATAACAGCTGGAAGTACTTTGATTTTGATAGCACTAATTATATTATTACACAAAGGCTGGGGGAGATTAAAAGTTAGAATTGCTGCTGATGAAAGAAGAGCCAGTGAAGAGGTAGAATTAGAACGAAGGGAATGGAGAGCATTCCACAAATTGATGAGAAGAATTAGAGAAGCAGCGGAAAGAGCGGGTAACAGGAGAACAGATACTTGGCAACCAACTGAAGCTGATTCTACGCCTTCGCTACTAATCCTTGAAGGAAGAGCTCAGGATATAGAGGCAAGAGAAAGAATAAAAGCTAGACCAAACGAACCCAGAGCTAAATTATTTGAGATGCTTTATTCTAGATTGGGGGGTAGTACTAGAGATGTCATTGATGTCTTAATTGAGGGGGTGCCAAGCGAAATAATAGATGGAATAACCACGTTAACTTCTTTGCAAAAATTGTTAGAGAGCAGGAGAGGAGAAATTGAAGAACCTTTATTTAAAAGGGGGATAAGACTCACAGAAGTTTTAGCTAAGTTAGTGCACACAGTCCCAACAGAGGAAATTGATAGAAAAACTGCAGATGATGCTGTTGGGGAAATTGAAAGGGAGTTGAAGACCATAAGCAGACAGCAGGAGATGTTGCTTATGCTTAGAAGAAGAAGTGGTATGAAACCTAGAGACTTCGCTAATCAGCTGAGGGAAGCTGGATTTGATACCAGGAATAATGGCACAAGAGGCCATTCAACAGTTTATTATAGGGATGAACCACTAAGGGGAGCGGATGGCAGGTGTGTTCAAATACCTGGAATACACGGCAACTACACTATAATAGCAACTACAATAAACAGAGTGGTGAATGACTGCATTGCAGCTTTGAATAAAAGAAGGCAAGAACTAAGGAACGGCCATCAAACCGGAACTGAAAACTAATTTGCTTGGCATAGAATTAAAATTACTGAATTCTTAAGTAAAATGGTCAAAATGATTCTTGAATTGATCGGTCTTTTAATTTTACTTGCTTTTTCTGCATTCTTCTCAGCTTCGGAAGTAGCACTACTATCATTAAGTAAGATACATGTGAGGAAGATTGTACAGCAGAACGTTCCTGGAGCAACGAATATTGAAAAACTGAAAGGCAACACAAGAAAAATGCTGATTACAATTTTAATTGGAAATAACATTGTCAACATAGCTGCATCTACTTTCGCTACGGCCCTTGCCATTAGCGTATTTGGAGAGAATGGAATAGGGATATCTTTTGGTGTTATGACATTTCTAATTTTAACTTTTGGAGAGATATTCCCAAAGACAATTGCAAGCCATAATGCTGAGTTATTTGCACGATTCTCTGCACCAATAATTTTGTTCTTGGAATTTATTCTCGCACCAGCCATACTGGCATTTGATTTTATACCAGCACTTATCACAGGCAAACAGCCAGAGGCAAAGCCCCTGGTTACTGAGAAGGATATTAGAAGCATGGTTCAAATAGGGGTTGAAGAAAAAACAATTCAGGAGAAAGAAAAGGAGCTAATAGAAAAAGTATTTCAATTCAATGATGAAGCGGTGAAAACTGTAATGGTACCTATGGAAAAGGTATTTTCTATTCCTTACGATATGCCATTACAAAAAGCATTAAGGTATGCTGTAAGGCGGGGGTATTCAAGATACCCAATATTAACTACTGATGGAAAAATAGAGAAAATCCTGCATATTAAGGAAATCACCAGGGCAGCAATTCATGCGGATAAACTGAAAAGTATTGGAGAAGTTGAAACACACCCTGCATTAATAGTTGAACATAACGAAAAATTAAGTGAAGTTTTCAAAAAAATGAAAAATGAACATCTCCACATGGCAATTGTAATTGACCGCAATAATAAGCAGCTTGGTATTGTAACTATGGAGAAGGTTCTTGAGAGATTAGTCGGGGAGATTCACGATGAGGAGGAAAAACGGAGGTATAGGCTTTAAGTACAACACCGTACCTAGGAAAAGATAAGTTTTGGATTACCACTAACCTTTTGCTTAGATAAACCTCATGATAACAAAAGGCTGGTGTGAGGAGGAAAAACGGAGGTATAGGTTATAATTATAACTTTTGAAGATTATATAAAAACATGAAAAAGATTTCTCTGATTGTACTTTCAAGTGGAAGAGGCAGTAACTTCCAGGCATTAATAGATTGGGTGAAGAACGAGAGTCCGCCAGTTGAAATTAAAGCATTAATTACTGATAATCCAAATGCGCAATCAATTCAACGAGCAAAAGAAGCTGATATTGATGCGGAAGTTGTAAGCTACAAAGAATTTGAGAAAAAAGAAAAGTTCCATCAAGAAATTTTTGAGAGAATCGAGAAATATGAACCTGATTTGATAATTCTTGCTGGATATATGCGAATCTTAAGGGGAGAAGAATTGTTCAAAAGATATCAAAATAGAATATTGAATATTCATCCCTCTCTCCTGCCACAATTCAAAGGAAGTACTAACGCACAGAAGGATGCATTTGAGGCAGGACTGAAAGTTTCTGGATTAACCATCCATTATGTAACCGAGAATGTAGATGGCGGAAAGATCATTTATCAGGAAAAGGTAGATATTAGCGGTTGCAAAGACGAATTGGAAGTTGCGGAAACGATTTTGAAGAGAGAACATTTAGCGTATAAAGGCGTAATTGGAAGATTAGCGCATGAAATATTAAAAACAAAATAATATTAATCTGATTTTGGTTGTTTAGTTATGGACATTCTAATGCTCAACCCTTTATTCTACCCTTATATGGGTGGAACTGAAAAACATATTTTGGAGGTAGGGAAGAGACTGACTAAAAAATATAACATAACTGTTTTGACTGCACAGATAGAGAGGACGAAAAGAACCGAAGTTATTGACGAGATTAAAGTCGTGCGAACGCCTTCCTATTTGCTGAAGAAAACACCCCACCCATTACCTCCACCTGCACCTCTGATGACTAAGCTCGTTCAGGATTTGAAAAGATTGATCCCAGAAAATGATATTGTTCATATACATAATAGGTTTGCTTACAATGCACGTGAAGGAAAAATAGTTAAAAAAGCAGGGAAAAAATTACTTTTGACACTGCATAACTCAAGAACCTCCGGAATCGACCCAATAACTGATTTTTTTGGCGGGTTTTATGATGATTTTTTTGCATCTGATTTAATGATGCTGTGCGATGGAATTGCATCAGTTAGTAAGAATACTCTTAGTGCCAGCTTGCCTGAGGAATACAAAAGAAAAACTACTGTGATTTATAATGGGGTGGATGAAAGGATTTTTAGACCTTTGAAAAAATCCTCAAAGTGGCGCGAATATTTTGAAGATAATGGGTTGGTTAGAAGGATAATTTTTACAAATGCAAGATTAATTCAACAAAAGGGAATTAGATATTTAATCGAAGCCATGCAAGGCGTTGATGCGGACCTGGTTGTTTTTGGAAGAGGTCCGCTGAAAGATACTCTAGAACTCCAAGCCAGGCGATTAGGTATTAATGCGCATTTTATTTCAGATAGATTGGATGATAGAGAATTAGCTGAGCTTTATAATGCAATTGATATTTTTGTTTTGCCTTCTCTCTATGAACCGTTCGGAGTTGCTCTGGTGGAAGCAATGGCATGCGGAAAACCAGTAATCGGAACTAATGTTGGTGGGATTCCAGAGGTAATTAGAAACAGAAGAAATGGCCTTATTGTGGATGCTAAATCACCAGATTCAACTGCCAGAGCTATTGTTGATTGTTTGGAGAATGAGAAAGTTTGTAGGAGTTTAGGTGAAAACGCTAGAAAAACAGTATTGAAGAGGTTTACCTGGGATTTGGTTGCCAAAAGGATGGATAGGTTTTATAATGACTGTATTTGAATTAGAAATATGGATGTTTCAATAATTGTTCCTGCCTACAATGAAGAAAAATATATTGAAAAAACACTTAAAGCGATTGAGAATCAGAAAACCCATTTGAGGTATGAGATAATAGTTTCTGATGGTTTAAGCAAAGATAAAACTTTGAAAATAGCAAGAAAATACACTGATTTAATAGTTACTTCCAAGAAGCGAGGAATTTGGGCCGGAAGGAATGCAGGTGGATTAAAAGCAAAAGGCAGACTATTAGTTTTTATAGATGCGGACACTGTTGTTCCTCAGAATTATTTGGATATTGCTTACGCAGTAATGCAGGACCGGAAAATCAGTGGGCTTTCTTGCGCATTTAGATTTGACAGGGCAAGTAGAATTTTAAGAATAATTGAAACACTTTCAAATAAGTATCTGCTTTTGAAGGGAAAGCTTGGAATAGGGGAATTGCTCGGATTTAATTGCGTTATGAGGAAGAATGATTTTCTTAGGGTTGGGGGGTTTCCTAATAAACCTTTAGAAGATGGAGCAATGGCAAGAAAATTGCATAAACTTGGGAGAGTGATTTACCTTCCAGAACCGCAGGTAATAACTTCCTCTAGAAGAATGCTTAAGAATGGAACAATAAAGTCTATCGAGTATTATGCAAATCTTGAGGTTATGACTTACCTGCCAAAATTGCCAATTGCAAAATTGGCTAGATATAAGAATTATTTACCAATTCGCTGAATGGTGAATCAATCTAATAAGAGTAGTCATTTTTAAATATATTCTAACACAACTAAGTATATGCGATTGCGTAGTATTTTATTAATTACTATTGCCTTAACGTCCAGCAGATGTGCAATTAAAGAGGAAATGCCCAAGGATGAGGGTTGTATGAGAGATTATTCGCTGAATATAAAACCAAAAAAGGTAAATTTAATGCCAAAAGAAAGAATAGAGCTTTTGAAGGCTAGTTTGAAAATATGTTTGACTGATTTTGATAAGCTTAGGGAAAACTTTGGAGAATTGATAGAGGATATTGGAAGAATTATAAAGGAGGGTACTTCAGAGGAAGTGAGAGAAGCATATCCAATAATTGGGGAGCTTGCAAATTCAAAAGTAACAAAGCTTAGGGCGAGTCTTGGAGTCGTTGAACCAAGTAATATCGTTGAATTGTGCCTCTTAGCAATGGCGAATGATCCAGATAAGACTCAACAGATCGGGATAGCTGCAATACTTCTTATGTCACTTCAGGTTTCAGATAGAACAAGACTTGGGGAATCAGACCAACACCTTGGTGACAGAAGGGGCGAGAATAGATTTGAAGCAACATTGAGAAGAGCTGCTGAAGGAGCTG